>CAMWLG010000046.1 GCA_947175035.1 uncultured Lachnospiraceae bacterium
TTTAAAGGGCAGTGGAATTTACCCTTGCACTGGAATTTAAAATTTCAAGTTAGCACTAGACCTTATGTATTCGTGCGTTTACGATCGTCTGTTGCCCTAGTCAAAGGAACTTCCAGATGAATGCAGAAAACCTCGCCGCTGAATATAGCGGCGTTACTTTACTGTGGGGCGTATGATTTGACACTTACGATCAAAGGTGGATTAGTGGGCACACCCTATTACTTTGCGCTTACAAAAATAAAATGCGTAAGTTACCAGTAACTTACACACTTTATATTACACGCTCACCTGATTTGTAATTCTATACTTTTCAATTTTATAGAACTCTTGGATGTATTGTAAACACAGATTTCTATATCCTCTACATCATTTTCAAGAGATAATGATAATACAAAAGTATCTGCCGTACTCTCAAGCACTTCATAATCGTGGTGCAGATTTCCTCCCTGCGAATAGATTACAATCTGGGCTTTCTCCTGAATATTCTCACCCTCAATCGTCACAAGATAGTCTCCAGATGTTACGCTCCAATATGGTCCATAAGAATAACCCCCCTCATACAACCATCTTTCTCCCTGAATATCTTCCCCGTTTCGCACATATTGATTGTCCCCAAATGTCCAACTTTTCCTCATTAAAGCTACAATATCTATCGCATTCCCAGAGTTTTCAAAATTTTGTAGACAACCAATAATATATCCATCGACCAGATAATAATTTAAATCATATTTCAAGCACTCCGATTGATTCTCTTTCGTAAAAACATAGAGATTGTCGGGCGATAGGACAGATAAATCTTGCTCTATCATATCAACACGTGCAAAATGAAAAGAACTGACCGTCTTGTGATTGCTGAGAGCCCAATCTGTAAATGCAAACAATGCACCTTTTTCCATTTGTGTGGTAAACACAATATGCTCTATCTCCGAATTTCCAGCCACACTATCCCAAAAATCGGTATCCTGCAGTGCGGAATGATACTCATAAGTCTGGCCGAAACGATCCTGTAAAATACTTATCACCCCATGTAAATCATATACTTGAAGCACCACACTGAACATAACAACTGTCAAGATCATTCTCTTATGAAACAGCTTGATCAATAGGATGATTGCGCACAGCATAACCACATAAACCAATACCCATGCAATTCTCCCCGTTGATCTAAACATCATCCATATCTTTATCATCCATTCAGGAAACTGCAACTCAGCAATCACCTTGTCTCCATAAGTAATACGTGGTGATACCGCTACCATAACAGCTAAAAAAGATATGAGCAGTAATACTCCCGCTTCCCGCCAATGAGCACGAACAATATTTTTTATGCGCGAACTGCTTATAAAAGCCAATACTGCCAGCAAAAGAATGAAAATGCAACCAGCTCCCAGATATGCAATTCCTTCGTATTGACCATTTCCATATAATGGCAAACTTATAAAAATACATGACCATCCGTCCTGAGAATTAAAAAGTGCATTAAGATTAAAACTATATTTTCCTAAACCTTCTCTCGCATAAGAAGCCCCCGAAGAAAATCCTCCCCAAATTCCAACTGTGACACACACCGCCGCAAAATAAATTACAAGAAGAATCAAACTCCGTTTTACTCTCTTGAAATACAGAACATCCTCCAGACAAACACCAACAAGTATAATCCCACACATAAGAACAAAATATATATGAATGGACGCAACCAACACCCCAATCAAGCATATAAGTGCATAAATCTTTTTGTTCCCAGAATATTTTTGATATGAAAATATTGGTTCTAAAGCTAATAATAAAATCCACTGTCCCGCCAAAGATGTATGTGCAAACATACGAAAAATCATAATGGGTGTAAATACAAATAAAAGGCTGGTCATAATAATCGTAAGCCTGTCTTTTGTATAATTTTCTATAATTCTCGCCGCCAACACACCTTGTAGCATAAAGCAAATAATTCCCCATAAGGCAAAATATTGGAAGGAATCTGGCAATATAGGTGAAAAAAGTTTAGCAAAAAATGCAAAAATAGGAATCGAATCCGTAAAAATAATAGATGTTCTGCTTGGATACGCCAAAGCATCCGTCAATCCCAATGGTAACATCCATTCACTCATTCTATATGCCTTCCACCCAAGATAATGTTGTGTCAGATCACCCCCCCGCATCAACCATTCAGTATATGTGGGATCCAATACCCGAATTCCATAAATCCAAACAAATGCAATTGCTGACAATATTGCAATTATTATATATAATACATATTTGCTTTTTATAATAGCCTGCATTCTTTTCTCAAGAGCGGAATCTTCAATACTTAATACTCTTTTCATTTGGTTTCATCTCCCTTATATTATTACATGTTGAATCATTACTGTTCAATATGTTTGTAGCGATGTAAGCATCGGGGAATGTACCCTCCTATGATTCAATGCCCCATATCCCGCAAATTTCTACCCCTACTCTATAGTTTGACCAAGCGACTAGAACAACTTGTCGCTATCCTTATCATATAAATTGTCTACAACCTGCAAATCTCCACAGGAACAGAGCCCTGCAGCCTATTCTCAAGCTCATATCTATATGCGTCTAACAGTCGGTCAGACACCCCTTTGTATTGTGGAACACGGTATCCTAAAGATTTATACTTTTCTTCTCCCAAAGCATGTTCTTTTATAAGTTCAACTTTCAATACATTTCCTTTAGGAATGCTTCTGAAGATTAAGTCCGCTACCTTCCTTCTATTTTCCTTATCATCTGTATACCCCCCAATTACCGGTATCCTAAAAACAAGCGGCTTATGACTTTTCAATAATATCTCTAAATTAGATAAATATAGGTCTAAATTTTTATAATTTCCTGCGCCATCCCCCTCTGCTTTCAAAATCTTAATATCCACATAAAAAAAATCAATATACTTTAAAGCAAGCTTCAAATTCTCCGAGGGCAGATACAGACTGGTCTCAACAGCCATATGCACTTTTTGGCTCTTTAATTTTTCGCAAAGAGCACTTAATTCTTCTATTTGAAGCAGACATTCGCCACCAGAAAAAGTAACCCCCCCAGGCAATCTAAAAATGGCATCTGCTTTTGCAATATTATAATCTTTTTCGTTTTCGCCAAAGTATGTGACATCTTTAATCACTTCATTGTATAACTCGTCCGCTGTATAATACCTCCCATAGCTCCCAATCATCCCCTCTTTATCATATTTTTGAACCTGCCTTGAGATATTTTCGGGATTACAACACCATGGACACTTCATCAGACACCCTTTTAAAAACACAGTAGTTCTGATTCCTGGGCCATCATGTAATGAAAATCTCTGAATATTGGTTACTAATATTCTTTGGGTATATTCCTTTTCTCGCATGAAAACAAACTATTTCCTTCTAATTTTTGTCATAAACTGATTCATGTTACTGACTAGAAATTCATCCTTAAGAATCAGAAGAATTCCAAAATATATCAGACTACCTACTCCAACCATAAATACTGTACTTATGATAGATGGGAGTAGCAACGGCTCCATCAACCATAGCACCACTGCCATAACTGTTCCTGCTATGAAATAATTTGTCCCTTCCCTAAGAACGTGCAATGGTGATAATTCCTTCCTTACAATAATTAATTGGACACAGGCTATTACTGTCTCTGCTAAAACGGACGAGACGGCAGCTCCAGCTGATGAATACTTTCTTATCAAGAAAAAGTTTAGAAACAAATTAACTACTGCCCCCAGTATAACTGTAAATGTGAATAAATTTTGCCGTTTCGTAGGAATAAAATACTGTGTTCCAGTAACATTATTAATACCAATTGCCAAAATCAAAAAAGAAAGGATTTTCAAAAGGGGGATTACGGCCTCATACCCCTCTCCAAAAAACCACGGTACAAAATTTGAAGAAACAGTATTTAAACCAAAACACAATGGAATTCCCAAAAGCCATACAACCCTGTATCCGCGATACATCAAACTCTGGATCTTCTCCTCTTCTTTTTGTTCAAAATAATGTCCTATTCGAGGTATCATAACCGTTCCCAATGCGGTCACAATAGTCAACACCATTTTTGAAAGTTTTATAGCCTGCTCATAATATCCATTTTCAAATGAATCCCTTGTTATGACACCAATCATAGTTTTATCGAGCACAGTATATATCTGTATCGCGATTGTCGGGATAAACAAGGATAATATTGTTCTAAAATTTTTAAACGGATGCAAATCACTCTTAGAAATTTTAACCAAATACCTTGGCAGTTTCAGCCACAGCGAAACAGAGGATAAAACTGTAAAAAAAACAATACCAAAAGCATATTTATATATATCCTCTTTATCCTTTACCACCACAAAAATATATATTATATTTACTATTTTTATAATAATATTACGTACTACAATTATGCCAAATTCTTCCATCCCCTGGAAAAACCAAGAAACATCAGCTATAACATTTAATAAAGGTAATACATAGATGATGTAAAGAATCCGATTACTTTGTTGATAGGAAAACAGTAGATAAATTGCCAATACAATACTCGAACTAAACAATTCAAATATTTTGGCGTTCCAAAACACGATGCTTCGCTTTACTGGCGAGTCTTGAACATAAGATATCTCCCGCTGCCCATAAATAGCAATTCCCATAACAGCGAACATCGTGAAATAGGTAACGATAGACTCTACATAGCTTACCGTCCCTACGCCATCAGCCCCCAAAACTCTGGATATATAGGGCGCTGTGAGCAAAGGTATTATGATTGTTAATATCTGATACGTCAAGTTGTAAAAATAGTTCTTCTTAATACTTTTTTTATCCATCTATGCAGCTCGTTCACTTTCTAAGGCTCTTTTTATCAATATATCCTGATATTGCTCCGGAAGCTCCACAAAATATGCACTGAACCCCCAAACACGCACTACCAATGTGCTATAATTTTCTGGATGCTTTTTGGCTTCTAAAAGTGTCTTCGCATCAACGACATTCATCTGAATCTGATACACTCCATTTTTGATTGATGCCTCTATTAGTTTTAAGAACTTGTCAAAATTATCCTTTAAAGTTGACGGCGCAACAATAAAATCTACAACATTACCATTTAATTTATTTCCGCTATAATCCAAATGTGACGCAAATAATAATAACTCTGTCAACGCAATTCCTTTATTAGCTGATATGTGAACATGAAACGGCTCGCCGTTTTTCCGTCCGTCAAATGTTGCCGCCACGTTTTTTGCATTTAGTATATAAGCAGGCGAGCTAAGCCCCAGCTTAAACCTTCCTCCATAAAATGTATTGTATTTTTTGAATTCTTCACTTACGTGGGTTCGGATTTTTTCTGTTAAAGTAAGCACCATTTCGTCATCACAGCCATAGCAGGGATATGTGCTTTTTAACTGCTCTGCGAAATCCTTGCTTTGGGCATAGTCCGCTTTCCTTATATCGTCAAATGCTTTTAATGTAAGACGCTTCTCCTCAAACACATACTTCTCTATATTAATCAGGGAATTAACAACATTTCCCAACCCTATAGATGTCAATCCTAAATTAGAATACTTCGCTCCCCCTCTGCAAATATCCAAATGCCTTTCCTGACAAGTCTCCGATAACAATGTCAAAAGCGGATTCTCTTCAAATTGTAATTCCGCAAGCGGCGTTAACAATTCTGAAATATATTGCTCTAAATAGCTAAAATATTTTTTGATAATCGCATCTATATCGTTAAGTTGGGCTGGTTCCTCATAATCAAACATCCGAAGAAAGGGCACAACATAATTGAAAACTTCAATATTATTCTGATCGATACTCTCGCCTGCTACTAAAGGTTCCCAACATGCCGAGGTAACATAATTAAATGCGTCACTTGCCGCAATTCCCATAGACAACATTGAAGGAATTACAACATCATCATTTGATAACAAAGGTGCGCCTATCCCTGTAGAAATACATCTAAGTGCAGACTCTAATAAATCCAAGGGCATTTTTTTACTGCATCTAAGCAACACTTTAGGATCGGGTAATCTTAATTCCTTTGAAATATCTATAAATAAATACGTTAATTCGTTACACTGATATTCGCCATTTCCCGATGCTCCCCCCAGAACAATAATTTGCCCAGTATCTCCCATAAGCGCCTCACTTTTAAACCAGAAATAATTAT
The DNA here is from genome assembly GCA_947175035.1 of uncultured Lachnospiraceae bacterium. Classification (GTDB taxonomy): domain Bacteria; phylum Bacillota; class Clostridia; order Lachnospirales; family Lachnospiraceae; genus Acetatifactor. Next base: position 6,151 of record CAMWLG010000046.1, read on the forward strand.
GCAAAGCCTTCATAAAATCCTTTAGCATTTGGCATAATTCTTCCTTTGTTACTCCGTTGGAAATATCCTTCTCATATAAGTCATACAGAATCATATCCAAGCGTCCCAGACCATTGTTAACGTATCCGCACTGCCACAACAACTGATTATAAAAAAGAATGCGTTGCAATGCCTCAAACATATTTTCAGAAGGTCTCTCAAATAAAGAATCCATTGCATCAAAATTTCTGGAAAATTTTTCCTCCAGTTCCTTATTTTCCCGAACTCTGCGCAAATACGCTTTCATACTATTTAAAAGCTTTTTCTCTTGCCCCACGAAGCAATCGGTTTCCATGGAATTATTCTTAAAATAGACAGAAAAATCCGAATTAACCACTTTACCATAATCTACAGAATAGTTATCAAACTTCATGCCTTTTTTCAAAAATGTTTTGTAACAGTCTATCGAATAAAAAAAAGTATTTCCCTCAACAAAGCTGATACTTACCTTCTTAAGCAGTTCAGAGATCCGCTCCTCTGCTTCTCCTTTTCTGACTAACGTATAGGATCTCATCACATGACACCTCATGAAATGAAATAAGTTAAAGTTGGCAGTGTCCATTCTTTTGTACTTCTTTGATAGATTATAACAAGTAACAGCATTATTCATCAAAGGAATACATATTAACTTTTCTTTAACTGACTTAAGAACCTTTGCCATACTTACCCCCTTCGCAACAGGTAGTTGTTTGAAATTAACAATTGGTAAAAAACTACCTAATTCCCTTATTTAGGTTTTGATTTGCTCTTCTCAATAAAAGCGCTGGTAATAGTTCTGCTAAATACTCAGAAATTCGCGCAAATTTTCCCTCTGTCGCTGGATTTGAATATATTTTCTTTCCCTAACAAACTCTGGTTGTCGATTTAGTGTTCCAAAAACAAAGTCACTATACTCATCTAAATATTTTATCTTTTAAATAACCCTATTTCCTGTTACTGTGCCAAAAAATGTGCCAATGCCTGTATTATATCACCTGACTGGAGATGTAAACAACCGGTCATAATTTGGAATTATCTTTTTCCCATTTTCAACATTTCCCCAAGGCACATTATTTTTTACTCAACCCTCTCTTGCATCTACGATATATTCTATATGGCCAATATGCTTTATAGCTTGTATTCCGCATAATACGGACTACTCTATTTTCCATCCACTGATACCTATCCATATATTTTGCTCTCACATTCTTATCAAATTCCTTGAGTTCGTGCAATCTTTCCCTACTGCCAGGAAGCTGTAGAAGCCACTCATAATACACCTGATATGTTAATGCTATCCGATAATTAACCCATTCCCTGTTTTCTTCCTGCGTCAATTTCTCATAGAAAGCATCAATATCCTGGATTACCCTCACCAAATCGCCAATGTGTTTTGCAATGCCCTCCACACTAACGCTTTGCCCCTCTCTACCAATCCTGTACTGATACAAATCTATTGGATAATATATAATTGTTTTTGCATAAGCTGCACCATATATTACATATTCCGTGTCCGTATAAAAACAATGTTCCGTTATGGAGACCGGCACTTTACGTAAAATCTCGGTTTTGTAACAGATACCATGCATTCCTATATTCTGGATTACTTTATGCATTTCCATACTATGCATCTCTATACTATGCTCTGCCTTAGCCAATATCTCCTTGTGCTCCTTAAACATGTTATATCGAAACACTTCCTTTTTCCCACTGTTTTCATATACCATGACACAATTCGTCAACACCATATCACTATCACACGTTTTCAGGCATTGCACCATTTCCGCCAATGCCTCCATATTATACCAATCATCCCCATCCAACAATTTGAAATATTTCCCTCTAGCTGTCTTGATTCCCTCATTAATTACGGAGCCATATCCGCCGTTAGATTTATCAATCACTCGAAACACTTCCGGATATTGCCTCATATATTCATGAGCAATCGCTGTTGTTTCGTCTTTCGATCCATCATTGACCACAATAACCTCGTAATCCTTCTGTATTTGCTGAGACTCCAACACACAGGAACGAAGCGTTTTATCTAAATATTTTTCAACATTGTACGCCGCTATTATAATTGACAATATTTTATCCATTTTCTCCTCCATGGCACTTGCACTAATTTATTCACTCCAAGTGTTTTCACTGAAAATCCACCTTTCCGTTTATATCGGAAATTCCGGATATTTCAAATTTCAGACTTATCTGATGTTTATAGGAGCAAAACATCATAATTTCCCTTCTTTTTATATTGCATCGTTACAATGCAAACACTATGAGCAATGGCTTCCTATCTTATCTAAACCAAGGAGCCCATCTAGACAAATCATAATCTTTAACTAATTTTCTAGTTCCTATTTTAACTGCAGGAACACCTGAATATACTCCATATTCCTCATATTCTTTTCCAATCGCAACACTTCCCGCTGCCAAGATACTTCCATGAAGCATCTTGGTTCCTGGCAAAATGACACTATTGATGCCAGTCCAAACATTGTCTTCTATTTCTACACTCTTTTCAATATATGCAAATTCCCCAGAATCCTTATCATGTGACGCTGACAATATCTTTGTATAAACAGATATAGACACATTGTCATGAATCCTGATACCGCCCCGTCCATCAATATGGCAATACGAATTTATGCAGACACCGTCACCAATTTCAATATGCTTCCATCCGTCCGTTATCACATGCATTAAAATATGAGACCGACCTATCTTCATTCCCGCACACTGATATAGAAACTTCCTAACATGCCATATTGGAATATGCGCCACAACGCTATTCATAAAAAAATATTTTATACCGTACCGCATCTCCCCCACTGCATGCCTCACTTTTCTAAACATATTCGGACAATACATTTCCTGCCTCCATCCTTTTTATGGCTCATGTTTGCATGCCATTTAATTTGCGGAACTCCTCCACACAAAATACCTCTTATTCTCAAAAATAATCTCTTCCTCCTGCTTTATTTTATCCGCGTCCTCTGCCTGCACATATGTTATAATATATAGTGGTTCCTGTTCGCTAGCAATTTGTTCCAGGTTCTTAAAAGAAATAATTTTCGCATCCGGCTGCAAAAACTGAAAGAAACCATCCATATAAGACTGGTATAATCCATATCTATCTTCATCAATATAACTCAACACTTCCATCTGCCTATCATAAAGTTCATTAGCCCATGGACTAACCTCTTGCCACGCCTTATACCCAATAGATATCCAGACACAGCAAATGCACACGCACGCAAGCATAACACCTACATCTTTTATATACTTTCTTATATATGTTGCGGCATACAATAACAAAACAAACAAACTACTGCGAAACATTGCAACATAGATACCTTCTCCATACATGAATTGATTACTCTGAAATAAATCAGCAACTGCGCTGGTTTGAATCCACACACTACCATTGGATGCCGTAGGTGGAATGACCTTACCCGCCATAAGACCCGCTGAGGCTACCAAACCCATGAGTGCTAGCAACACTTTTGAACTACCATATTCATAAAGCCAAATCACACCTAAAACGATTAATGGACCAAATACATACTCCATATACCGCCCGTAGAGCAACATATCCGTCCTAGAATAATATCCTTCCAGAGTATAAATTGCATCAACAAAATAAATGCTCATAAAATTCAGAAAAATAATCAGCATAGCCATCACCCTATTCTGATCTCCTTTTTCTTTCAGCAAGTGCACTACAGTCTTTACACAATAAATCAATCCCAATACCACCAGGTAGAAAGAGGCAACTGACACATAATAAAACTTTCCAACCAGCGAAATCACAAACTCTCTAAAACCTTCAAGAGAGGTCACTATTCTCATAATTTTCGATGTCTGTCCTGCCATATTATTAACATTATAAGTTGCTTCTTCAACCTGTGCATACATTGATGCCACATAAGCCTTCTTAAACAGGAACACAGAAAGCAATCCAATCACCAGAATACCCACTACTATGAGAAAGCGAATATGAAAAGGCCTCTTCTGATAACTCCAACCAATCAGTAAAAGAGTGATTCCCATAACCACCAATGTTCTCTGGTGCACGGTATACATATATACAGCTATCAGAATCAACGCTATTGCTATTCCCATAGGCTTGCTTGGATTGTTAATAAAGCGCAGCACTAAATATGTATACCACCAAAATAGGGTGGTCAAGAGAATTTCAGACAGTGTCATATTCGCATAAAGAATATTGCTGGGATATAGAACAGCCAGTGTTGCCACCAAGATTTTCGTCATTCCCACCAATCGCTCACTAAAATATCCTATACATAAATATGCAGCCACCACGCAGCTGACTAACATCACCGCTTCCACCACCAAAGAAATTTGCACCATAGCCACTGGATCATGTCCCCAAAAAAATAGAATCGGAAACAGTAAAATACCGTATCCATACCCATAATAAACATTCGTAGATGCTATACTGGACCAATCTTTACCTGCTAAATACGCAGCACCTTGCCAGTACCCAAACTCATCTCCCCAGATTTTTAATGAATAATTATCTTCCAAATGCCATAATGCCGCAATAAACACCACTAACATGGCAACACCAAGCATAACCTGTTCATGAGTAATCTTCACACCAATTCTTTTCTCTTTTTTTTTCGGCTGCATTTTATACACAATACGCTCTCCTTTACATCTGATTTAGCAGATCCACGAATTCCATAGCATCCTTTTCATAATTAAAATTTTCTCTTATCAAGCTTTTTGCATTTGTTGCAAGAACCTGCAAATCTATTTCATCATTAACCAACTGTGTAATAACTTCCACATATTCTTCTGGTTTCTCGCAGTGAAAATAGGATTCCTTATCCACCGCAGGAATACCTTCTATGCCAATTGCATTTGTCAATACAGGGATACCACAACTTAGAGCCTCTAGGATTTTCACCTTAATACCTGCTCCTAATACAAGTGGCGCCACCATGCACATCGCATTTGCCAGTTCGGAAGAGATATCTTCCACAAATCCTTTAATTTGGATCCTCTCGTTTTCATATTGGTAAAGCTTTTTATTCGGATTACTTCCTATTATGACAAACTTAACCTCTCTATCCTCTATCAGCGGCATAACATGAAGAATAAACCATTCTGCACTCTTCCAATTCTCCTCTCGAAACATCGCTCCATAAAAAACAATATTTTTCCCTGTTCGCTGTGGCATCTTATCAATATAGGATTGAAAATATACAGTCCACACATAAATATTCGCCTGAAGGCCATCATTAACGACCAAATTATAATCCTTCTGATTGTTCAACACTACCAGATTAACCTGAGACAAATAGTTCAATTCAAGTGATTTAACTTTCTCATACTTTACTTCACTGAACTTTCTTTTCAACCAGTTTGTACTATTATTTTTTCTCCTAAGCTGACCCAGATATGTCACATCTTCCTCTACAGCAATCACAGGAATTTCTGGATAATACTTTTGAATGTCGGGAAGCATAAAAAGTATCTCCGTCCACTGAAGAACAATACAATCTGGGACATAGTCCTCCTGTGATAATTCTTGCAATAAAGTTTTTATACCATGGGAAACATCACAAGGAGTCAGACCTGCATATCTATTACATATATTCAATTTAGATAACCACGCTATGCTACGCCGGATATATCCATACACCCCCCGCCAAATACGAACATAAATTTTGTTTTCTATACCATACTTATCCAAATCCAAATTAGTAAGCTCGTAATCCTTACACAACGTTAACAACGTGACATCATAGTCAGAATTAGCATGTACATATTTCAAATAATAGTTTTCCACTTTCCCACCTGCATGTCCAACACGGTCATATGGCGCCATCAATGATATCCAAAGCAGTTTCTTGCTCATATCCTTACCTCTCTTCTATAGCATTTTGCAGACACAATCATACAGCAATCTTTCAATATGTGCCAAGCAGAACGCAAAATCAAAAATCTTTTTTTGGAATTTATTAATATGCAAATACTCTTCCAAATACAAAATCATACTGGGATAAAACAATTTGAATGCTCGCGCCTTAGATTTATACTGCTTTTTGATAGATACCGAATGAAAATGATTATATCTACAGTCAACCAGCACGCATACATTCAAATTTTGATCCCTGAGTCGTTTTGCCAAAATATTTTCTTCATAATACAAAAACGTTCTTTCATCAAACCCAGAAATCGCTTCATACGCCTTTGTCGATATTGCAAAAAAAGAACCTTCCACTGCTCCAACTTTAATAATTGGCTTAGATGAATGCAAAATCCTCTTTTTCAACACCTGTTTATGGAAATTATGCCACACAAGAAACAGTGATTCTATAACTCCCCAAAAACGGGGCAAATGCCAAACATTATACCCTTGATTAACTATGGGTGCCACTACAGCTATATCCTCATTCTTTCTCAGGCAGCTTTGCATCTTTACTATGGTCTCATCCTCAAATGTTACATCAGGGTTTGAGACAAAACATACCTCAGGGCTATATTTATCTATTGCATACCGAATACCAAAGTTATTGCCGTATGCATAGCCCCCATTCTTCTCAGATTGAATCACATCTACTTTATCCGATGCATATTGCTGTATTTTCCTAAAATCGCCTGTCGTTGAACAGTTATCAACAACAATGATTTTCTGAAGCGCATTACAAAACTGTGCGTTTTTCAAAAAGCCCTCTGTTGTCTTAGAATCATTGTAGTTTAGAACCACAAGAACATTATCCATCACAATTCCTCCATGAATGAACCGCATTAGCTTTCCAATTAAATCGGAAATCGTCTGTTCCATTCTCTCCCATGAATATCGATATTTCTCCTACTCAATCCAGCTGATAAAGCTTTCAGAACGATTATTATGATAAAAAACAGCAATTGTCTTTGCAATCTCCACCAGATTCCAAAACTCCTATATTCAAAGTGTAATAAGCATTGAATATGCCTACCACAAAAGAACTGCTGTTTCACAGACCGCTTCTAGCCAGCAGATCCACCTCATAAATCAGTCTAAACTCATGCATGTCCAGCAACTTCACCGCATTATGGATTGTTAGATGATAAACATCTTCCTCATCTGTCACGCACTCTATTCTGGAATAGGACAACTCCATAGAATAATCAAAGAGCTCTCGCGAAAAAACATATTAACCCTTTACTCTTCTTTTACTAAGTTTGCCTAAGCCATCTAGATTTACACGGTTCCAGATTAGTATGGGTCGGCACCCAGATAATATCCATCTGACCTCTTTTGAAGCGACAAGAAATGCTCTGTTTTTAACCTTGTCCATCTACATACAATAATATTCTTCATCAAATTTTGTGTCAACACCTTATTGACAGATAGGGCAGATTTAAATAAATTATCATCAATCCATTTACATAATTGACAAATTTTCAATGCATATTCACCAGTCATCCCTGCAATATGATCCACAATCAAATGCACTCTCAGTTACCGCTCAACATGCTGCTATTTCTATTTCTTCCGCCTCTTTCGATGCATATATTTCTTCTTGAATATTCATAAAACGCTTTCAATATTATAAAACTGCTACCAGATTGACTTGTGTCTTCAAAAACAACAATCCTTTTCCGCACAACAAAGTTCTATATTATCAACAAAAATCTCCTTAATATAAACAACTTAAGAAATTACTTAGCAAGCAGCATAATCGTCTCTACCATCTTCTCCCACGAGAACTCATGTGCACATTCCTTAATGTGTTCCATAAACTCCTCTTCCCTGCGATTAGAGTAAAAATCTATTATCACTTTCGCAAGTTCACCAGGATTCTGCGGCTCCACAAGATAGCCCGTTTTCTTATCTTTTACCACATCCGGAAGACCACCCACATTAGTAGCCACTACCGGTTTGTCAAAACCATAAGCAATCTGCACAATTCCACTTTGTGTGGCCGACTCATAAGGGCACACTACCAAATCCGAAGCAGCAAAATACTTCTCGACCTCATTATCGGGGGTATATCCGTCAATCACTTCCACACAATCCTTGATTCCCTTCTCCGCAATTAGATCCAAATAGTCCTGTCTGTCATCACCAAATGCTCCAACCACCATCAGGCGTATATCATCTATCTGCTCCCTAATCTCCGGCATAGCCCTTAATAAATGTTTTAACCCTTTGTACTCCCTGACAAAACCAAAGAACAACAATATTTTTTGCTGTGAATGGATATTTAACTCCTGCCTAGCTTGCCATTTATCAATATCGCGAATCTTAAATGCATTGTATGTCGGGTGCGGATTTTGCATATATTTTGCATTCTTCTTAATGCTCAACAAATCCTCACCGTCACTTTTGGAATGCACAATATAATAATCCCCATGCTTCATAACCATTTTCGTAAGAAAGCGATCCATTGGAAATCTTTCATGAGGAAACACATTATGACATATGAACATTTTTTTAATGCTCTTACCAATCGCTGACTCTAATATACGGTAGCATGGTGCAAAATACGGATGCCACCATTGCATGATCACAAGATCAGGATTCATCTTTTTTATTTTTTTACCAACCCTAATAAGATTAAATGGATTCGCAGTATTAATAAGGAACTGTGTTCCTTCCACCTTAAACATGTCATTTGAGTAATCTCTTTGCTCATTCTTAAACAACAATTTAGGGTACTGCATACTATAGGAAATCATGGTAACATCATTTTCTTTTGCCAATGCTCTATACATCAAACTGGTATAGTGTGCGATTCCACCCTTATAAGGATAAACCGGACCTATTAAAACAATATTCATTGCAGCACTCTCCCTAATCTCTCTGAAAGATATCCCTAGAATAAACTTTCTCCGCCACATCATCCAAACACGCGTCATACCTGTTCGCAATAATGGCATTGCATCTTCTCTTAAACTCCGCCAGATCATTCACCACCACAGAGCCAAAAAAAGTACTCCCCTCTTCCAGCATCGGTTCATAAACAATCACTGTCGCCCCTTTTGCCTTCACACGTTTCATGACTCCCTGAATAGAACTCTTCCTGAAATTATCACTGTTGCTCTTCATGGTCAGACGATAGACGCCGATGACACAGTTCTTCTCGTCCTTTGCGCTGTAATCCCCTCTATTGTAATAATCATAATATCCTGCAAGCCGCAGCACCTGATCCGCAATGAAATCCTTCCTTGTACGGTTGGACTCCACGATGGCGGACATCATATTCTGCGGCACATCCGCATAGTTTGCCAGCAGCTGTTTCGTGTCCTTCGGCAGGCAATATCCCCCATACCCAAAACTTGGATTATTATAATGCGTCCCGATGCGGGGGTCAAGACACACACCGTCTATAATCTGGCGGGTGTTCAGTCCTTTGCTGGCACAGTAGGTATCCAATTCATTAAAATACGCCACCCTCAGAGCCAGATACGTGTTGGCAAAAAGCTTCACCGCCTCTGCCTCCGTAAATCCCATGAATAAAGTGTCTATATCCTCCTTGATTGCCCCCTCCTGCAAAAGCGCCGCAAAAGTATGGGCAGCTTCCACCAGACGCTCGTCCTCCATATCCACACCCACGATAATCCTGCTGGGATAGAGATTGTCATACAGTGCTTTGCTCTCCCGCAGGAATTCCGGACTGAACAGGATATTCCTGCTCCCCATCCTCTCCCTGACAGAAATGGTATAGCCCACGGGAATCGTGGACTTGATGACCATAATGGCATTGGGATTATATTGCATGACCAGCTTGATCACCGTCTCCACCGCCGAGGTGTCGAACTTTTGACTGCCCGAGTCATAGTTAGTAGGAGCCGCTATCACTACATAATCCGCATCACGATACGCCGCCCCCGCATCCAAAGTTGCTGTGAGCTTCAATTCCTTCTCAGCCAGATATTTTTCAATATATTCGTCCTGAATGGGAGACTTCCGTTGATTAATCATCTCCACTTTCTCTGGCACGATATCTACCGCCGTCACCTGATGATGCTGTGCCAACAGGGTTGCAATACTTAATCCCACATAACCTGTCCCGGCTACAGCAATCTTATATTCTCTATCCATTACAATTACCCCTTACTTCTTCTCCTGCCCACAATCCTCTTCCGCTTCCTTCGTCAACTCCAAACCCTTCACACGATACTGGATATCTTCCAAAAGTTTCCTGTTCGCAGCGATGATATCACCCTGCAACCCCACAATCGCTGTCTGTACCCCAATAATGATCATCATGCTCGCCAAAATCAAGGACTGTGTATGACCCTCGCCCACTCCATTGAAGTAGAAGAACATAAATCTCACTCCAATAGCAGTTCCAATCAACGCAAAGATAATCCCTATGGTCACGAAGAATTTCATGGGACGATACATCATAAATGCCCTGATAATCGTCATCATAGACTTTTTGATATATCCAAACATACTGCTGAACAGCCTGGACTCCCGCAACTCCGGATTCGTGTGAATTGGCACGGACATAATCGCCATTCTATTCCGTCCCGCTTGCACGATGGTTTCCAAGGTGTAGGTATATTCGTTCATCACATTCATACGCATTGCCGCTTCCCTGCTAAAAGCGCGGAACCCACTGGGAGCGTCAGGAATCTTCGTGTGGGAAGCCTGCTGCACCACCCAACTGCCCAGATGCTGCAGCTTCTTCTTAAGGGGCGAGAAATGCTCTATCTCGTCAATGGGTCTCTCCCCGATCACTATATCCGCCTTTCCCTCGATAATGGGCCGCACGATTGTCTCGATATCTGCCCCTGAATACTGGTTGTCCGCATCCGTGTTCACGATAATGTCTGCCCCCAGCTTGCAGCAGGCGTCCAGCCCCGCCATAAAGCCCTTGGCAAGCCCTTTATTCCTGGTGAAGCTGACCACGTGATGTACCCCCCAGTTCTTCGCCACCTCCACCGTGTTATCCTTGCTGCCGTCATTGATGATCAAATACTCTATGGTATCTATCCCGTCAATATGCTTCGGCAAGTCATTTAACGTAATCTCCAGCGTCTCCGCCTCGTTATAGCAGGGTATTTGAATAATTAATTTCATTGCTATTCTCCTAACTCCTTGGCCTTCTGTGCCAGTTCCCCGTCTGCATTCACAATCACCGCAAACTGGTAACTTTCTTTGATACAATAAAATTCCTCGTCAAAACCGACCGTATGGACAAAATCATTGCCCACAATATAAAAATCATCCGAATCTGGATCAATTTCACTGGATGTGGTCACCGTAAGTGGCGTGTCCTTTAAGTGGAATTGGAAGCTCTCTGACCAATATCTGGACTCCGTATCACTACAATAGTATACCCGTTTGCTCGCCTCCGGATCAATTTGGTTAATCTTATCAACCAGATAGGTAATATTGATAATGCGAAGGTTCTGTTTCTCCATCATGGTACCTGATATCATAGTGTAAGCCGTGACATGGAACAGAATGATAACAGGGCATAAGGCAATGCCTATACGCACCCAGTCAAACTGCCTCCACGGCTTCGCCTTAACTAGAAGCATTGCAAATGTGCTCACCGCCAAGCCCATCATTGTATACGCCATGATACCACCCTTTACCGAACTCCCTTTCTCCAAAAACAGGGAAGTACATATGCTGTGATATGCCTGATACGCCGTGAGATTCAACCCATCCAAAATACTCTGCACAAACCATCCGCAAAGAAGCGCGACTGTAAAATACACCATGGTCTTGAAAAGCCATTTCTCGTCCTTAAGAAACGCTATAACGCCTATTATAAAGTAAATCCCAATCATATACTCATTATATCGTCCATAGACCAAAGTGTCATTTCTCATTCCAAACTTCATATATATGGCGCAAACCATAAAGTTTCCGCCAAACGCCAGCAAAAGCCAAGTAAACCATAAGGATAAGTTCTCCACCAATCCCTCTTTCTTATGTTGTTTTATCTGTGAAAATGACTCTTTCAAATAAGGCCCCATTTTACGAAACAAAAACTCCGCCCCCCACCATGCTGCCATCAATGTTGCCACAAACAGATAAAACCATTTACCAATTATGCTTTGCAGCAATTCCCAAAAACCATCCAAGCTAAATATATCCGTTATTTTTTCTACCTGACCTCCCATATTATTGACATCAACTCTGATATTATTAAAATAGTACGTATCCACCAAATCCGTCTTAATAAACATATGTGCCACAGCCAGCGCCACAAACACCACCGCGAAGACAGCAACTTTCTTCCTTCTCCCCTTATCCGCAAAAAAACACCACACCATGACCATCCACGTGGCAATCGCAACCGCTATCGACCTCTGGTGTACCACATACAATCCCATGGCCACAGCGGCAATCCCGATGTGGTTCAGCACGCTCGGCTTCGTGATCACCCGCAGGCTTGTCCAGACGAACACCCAGAACATGAACACCAACAGACACTCCGCCCAAGCGATATGTGCAAACACGATATTGCTCGGGTACAGCATGACAAGGAAGCATATGGTGTCAATGGCAGCCCAGTGCATCTCCTCAAACAGCTTGCCTGTCACGTATCTGGCAATCCAGAAGCTCCCCACGATCAACAGCGAATTGACGATCAACGCCGCAAAGTACATCATATCCGGGGACGAGAACAAGAGCCTGATGGGTGTCAGTATCAGGAATCCATACCCATAAGAGTAATAAGGAATCCCACTGGTAACAGACCGCCAGTCTGTGCCGGTCAAATATGCGCTTGCCGCCCAATAGCCAAACTCGTCATCATACAGAAGTAATTGATTAAAATACTGCGAATCCTTTGACATCACCAAGAACAAGATGACAGACAGGAGCCCAGGGAAAACCCATTTCCACCATTTTGCCCCTGAGATACCCTTTATATTATCTGATACTATTGTTTTTTTATTTCCTTCTGCGTACATTATCTAATCACCTTTCGACATTATACCTGCTCATTTTATCACATTTAAAATAAAATGTCTATTGCATATATGCATAAATGTCTTGTCATTTTCAGGCAAAAAAGGAACCGGAAAATCCGGTTCCCTCTTTACATTTAATTCCTAATGTCCAATTACATTTTGTCATTGCCATCGTTAGCTTTCTTATCATCACCAGGATGAGAATTCTTGTCATCACCTAAATGAGAATTCTTGTCATCACCAGGATGAGTACCACCAGCCACTGACTGACCATTAACCTTAACCTTAATCGTGGTTGTAGCACCGCCCACAGCCTTAACCTTCACAGAAACAGTCTTATTTCCTGTAGAAAGCAAACCATAAATCGTGCCATCTGCAATAGCAACAGCGGTATTGTTCTTAGGCAGAGTGTAGGTGTAATGAGTCTGGATACTATTATCTTTAGAATCAGTATTAGAAACTGTCAAATACGTCTCCAACTCAAGTGACTCTCCCTGATCAAGAGTAAGGGTTTTCTTCCTTACATCAAACTTTCCATCAAGGTTATCAGCTGCAAGATTCTGCTTAAACACATTCAGGTCAAACTTACCCTTCTCCGCAACAAAAATTCTACCTGTCGTGCTGATTCCGCTAGGCATCGTAGCTTTCACAATAATTTCATCACCAGCCTTTGCAGCCCTGTCAACAGTTACCTTACCCTTCTTCGCATCAGCTTCCTTTGCGAATTTTGCAATATTGTTGCCCTGTATAATCTCATATTTTACGTCACCGTTATTCTTAACCTTTGCACCCTTAGGTCCAACTACAAGTTTAAAGGAAACAGCCTTCTGCTTATTTGGTGCAACAACGATCACTGGTGTCTTGAAGGAAGCTTCCAGCACGGGCTGATTCACAGTTACCTTCAAGGTCTTGGTAATAGACTTACCTGCTGAAGTAACAACAGTTGCCTTCACAGTTGCCTTACCTGCCTTGACTGCAGTCGCACGTCCGTTATCATCAATCTTCATGCTAGAACCAGATACCGACCAGCTAATCTGATTAATATCTACAACAGCATCTTTATACAAAGCGCCATACTGTGCCTGACATCCAACATCTAATGTATCTTCGCCCGACACTTTATCCAATCCTTCAATAGTAGATTTTACAATCGTAAGTGTATAAGAAGCGCTATTGCTGCTTTTCTTGTCCTTCGCTGTAATATGAACCGTATCGCCATCTTGACCTTTAACAGTTACAACACCCTTGCCGGATACAGTAGCTACCTTCGTATTATCAGACGTCCACTGGAAAGAACCAGTGTTCTTGCTAGAGATAAATTCATCAGCAGGCTTTACCGTCAACGTCAATTTCATCTTAGGATATGCATTGCCTAATGTATTACCATCCACATCCACAACGCTCATACCAGCCATATTCGGATTTACTGTAATCTTTACATTAACTTTCTTTCCGCTGGATGCCTTTACGGTAATAGTGGATGTACCAACACCTACCGCCTCAACCTCTGCAGACTTTTTGTCTGCCGCAGGAGTAATCTTCACAAAATTGGTCTTTGCAGAAGTCCACTCAAATGTATCAGTGGTGTCAGCAGGATCAACTGAAGAAATCTCAATTGTCTTATTCTTGCCAAACTCCATAGTCAGACTCTTAAGATCCTGGCTCTGACCTTTTTCCTTAAGAATAATCTTCTTAACAGGCTTGCCCTTTGCCACAGTAATCTTAGTCGTAGCGCTCTTACCCCTCTCGGTAGAAGCAGTAAGATTGAAAGTACCTTCACTATTCTTCATCGTCACAACACCGTTTGCATCCACGGACGCAATCTTAGTATTGTCTATCTGATAATAAATCTTGTCACTTGCAGACTTAGGATCCTTATCCAGCTCCTTTGACATATCAATCTTCTGCTTAGTATACTGTGTGTAAGAAGGCTGCTTAAAGCTAATCTTATCCGCATACTCCGTCACATTCACCGTAACACTTGCGCTCTGGCTGCTCACTTTATTCCCTGCGGTAGCCGTGATTGTTGCCTGACCACCCTTGACAGCCTCGAAAGTACATGTGGTGGAAGTCTTGCTGACAAGTTTCACAGCGTCGCCAGACACCGTCCAGTCCATCTTGAACTTAACAGCCTTCTTCACAAGATCTCCATTGGTGATAACATCAACAGTGATTGTTTCTCTGTCTCCCTTTTCCACATTGCGTGTGGTGCCGTCCTGAACAGCTACGGCAAGCACCTGGCCAGGCACCTTGTCTTTACCATCTAAGCTGCCCCAGTCATCGCCATCGTCACTACCGTCATCAGTACCATCATTGGTACCTCCCACAACAGTACCACTCCCCGGCTCCTCTACCAGTGAAAAAATCGTGCCGCTTGCACGATCTTCGCCGAGCTCTGCAAGATTTGCAGCGGATACTGGAGTGTCAATGACCATAACAAGAGCCATCATCATGGCAACTGTCTTTAAAAACTTTTTCATAGTCTTCTCCTCCTATTACATTTAAGCATTAAGTAAATTTTAGTACCGTTTGATTATATGTCTTTTTTTTTAATCTTGCAACACCTTTTTCGGAAAAAAATTTTTTTAAGCACATTGCCCATTTTCCTGCAAAATCCCCAGTATTTTTCGCACTTTTGCCTATTAAGTCCCGTGAAAATCCCCTAAAAATTACCACTCCTGCCAGAATGTGGCAGGGGTATTCCAGCCTCCCGCCGTCACTTATGAACCGTTTCTTCCATTATATGGCAACTCCCTCGCGGTGATCCTTCCAGAGTTGGAACACTTTTGAGTTGTTCCAGCTCCCTCGCCACCTCCGCCATCTCCTTAGGACGTTTCGCAGGATTTATCTCCACGCATCTCTCTATCAACGCCCCCAGCCCGGCAGGAACCCCTCCCCCCGGCAGCACCCTGTCCAAATACTGTCCCCATCTCACAGCCCCGTCCCTAGCAAGCATCGCCATCAGCACCCGCCCCAAGGCATAGATATCACTATAGTATCCACAAGTCCCCGCCGTCTCGCCAAGCTGCTCCGGTGCGGCATATCCCCGGCTGCCCGCCAGACTCCTCTCTGCCTCGGGCAATGGACAGGCACAGCCCAGATCCAAGAGCTTCACCTTGCCCCCGGCCCCGATTCGGATATTTTCCGGCTTTAAGTCACGGTAGAGCACGGGTTCCGGCAATTCATGCAGGTATTGCAGTCCATTTGCAAGCTGTATGGCGATCCGTACCGCCTGTTTCATGGAGAGTGACTGGTGGCGCAATATATCACTCAAATCCCTTCCCCGCACATATTCCATCAATAAAATAGAAAAATCATCTTCCTCTATCCAATCCAGAAATCGCGCAAACAGGGGATGGTCGATCTTCCTCTGCAGCATTGCCTCCCGTCTTAAAACTTTCTGCTCTCTCGCGCTGATTGCCACCTTGCAAGCCGCCTTTTTACAACTCTTTAGGTGCTGCACTTGATATACATGTCCAAAGGCACCCCTGCCTAAAATCTTCACCTTGGTATAACCATGACGCCGCAAAATCTCCTCCAATATCTCATCACATCCCCTCAAACCCGCCTCTTTGGTGACCACAAACGCCGTCGCCCTGTGCCCGATACCACGGCGGCCCGCTTCCTCCGCAAGCTCCCTCAGACGTTTCTCCACTTGAGCCAGTCCGGACAGTTCCCCCACCGCCAGACATTCCCTAATCTGCTCCGCTGTAAATCCTTCCAGAAACGCTTCATGGCACAGCAAAACACCGACTCCCGCTTCCATCGCCGTCCTCACACAAACCATTCTCTGCGACGAAACAGAAAGCTTCCTGAGATGATATTTGTCAAAATGCCGATTAATCTGGCAGACCGCCATTCCACCCCGCCAGACGTAGAAACACTCCCCACCCATGCAGAACACGGCGGCATATCCGCAACATTGCCCTGCCATCCACCGGCGAAAGCTCTCCGCCGCCTCGTCCACGCGCTGCGCCGCCTTACCTCTTCCACAAATTCTCAACGCCTGCTCATGGAACCACTCCTCCATTGTTTTAGCTGTCCGCCCCTGCCGCGCACTCCCGTCCACGGCATACAACAACACAATCGGCACCCTATCCCGCTTGCGCACAGCCCTGCACACACCGGCAAAGTCCCCCTGGCACTCCTGCCGAAAGCACCCCGCAATTAATTCCATATACCTACCTCTCATTCTCTTATACATTCCTGAACTTTTACTTCCCTTGAAAATTCCCCCGTCGGGGCTCACGGCCCCGAACAGGTATCGACTTGCCATTAGATTCCAAAAAGATTTGCCAGATCGTTAAAGAAGATTACTACCATCAATATCATAAAGAACATCAAACCGATAAAATGCACCATCCCTTCCTTCTCAGGCGGGATTGGCTTGCCCCGTATAACCTCCACGAACAGGAACACCAGCCGGCCGCCGTCCAAAGCCGGAATCGGCAGGAGGTTGATGATTCCCAGATTCACCGTGAGCATCAGGGTGATATTCATCATATTCACCAACACGTCCTTCCAGCCGTAGGCTTTTGCCTGCTCATAAGTCTGCCCCACCATATTGGCGATTCCCACCGGTCCTGCCACGTCCTTCCTGCTGACCTGCCCCGAGAACAGCATTCCCAGACTCTTGTAGGTATTTTTCACATTATAGCGCATCTCATACCATGCGTATTTCAAGGGCACCAGCCCCTTACCCTTAAGCTCGACATAATCCGAATTGGAGAAACCCAGCATATATCTGCCATATTCCTCGCTGTAGCGGGGAGTGATGGTAGTGGTATAGCGATTGCCGTCCCTCTCATAGACCAGCTCCACATCCCCTCCTTTATAGAGCATATTGAACAGCAATATCTCCTCATAGAGACAAATCCTCTCGCCGTTCAGGGAGATAATGCGGTCGCCGTCCTGCAGCCCCGCTTCCATGGCAGCGCCGCCTTCCAGCACCTCCGTGGCAACGGGATCTCGAATGACAATCATATTGACCATCGCCAAAGCGATGACAAAACCCAATATAAAGTTAAAAAAAGGTCCGGCAGCCACAGTGGAAATGCGTCTCCATACATTTGCGTTGGGAAAAGCCCCCGGGCTCGGCTCCCCCTCCTTCTCGTTCAGACCGTCCTCGCCCTCGAACATACAGGCTCCGCCGATAGGAAAAAGCTTTAAGGAATATTTGGTATCCCCCTTTTGAAAAGCCAGAAGGGTCGGCCCCATCCCCACGGAAAACTCCACCACATGGATGCCGCCCGCCTTCGCCAGCAGAAAATGCCCCAGCTCATGGGAAATAACCACAATCCCAAAAATTATGATAAACAAAATAATTGTTTGAATACTCATATGTCAATCCTCTGTCTTAATTTCGTCTACTACAAATCAAGTCGTAAGCCTCCTGCTCTGCAGCCAGGATTTGCTCCACGGAAGGTTCCTCGATCACATGATGCGCGTTCATACATTCTTCTATCAGACCCGTAATCTCGGGATAGGAAATCTTCCTGTCCAGAAAAAGTCCTACGGCTCTCTCATTGGCGGCATTGTAGACAGTTGGCATGCTCCCCCCTGCCTTGGCAGCCTCGTAAGCCAGACGCAGACCCACGAACACTTCCATGTCAGGCTTCTCAAAGGTAAGCTGCGCCAATTCGAACAAATCCACCCGCCTGCCATCCATGGGACGTCTGTCAGGATAAAACAGCGCGTATTGTATGGGGAGTTTCATATCCGGCATTCCAAGCTGCGCCATAATCGCGCCATCCACATACTGCACCGCCGAGTGAATAATGCTCTGGGGGTGCACCACGACTTGGATGCGATCCAACCCTACGTCAAAGAGCCATTTTGCCTCCATAACCTCCAGCCCCTTGTTGACCATGGTGGAGGAATCAATCGTGATCTTCCTGCCCATTGCCCAGTTGGGATGCTTTAAGGCGTCCTCCACCTGTATATTGGCAAGCTCCGCCTTGGTTCTCCCCCTGAAAGGCCCTCCCGAAGCGGTCAGCAGGATCTTCTCAACCCTTTCCGCAGGCTCTCCGTTCAGGGATTGGAAGATGGCGCTGTGTTCGCTGTCCACCGGCAGGATTGCCACATGGCGCTTCCTCGCCAACGGCATAATGATATGCCCGGCACACACCAAAGTCTCTTTATTTGCCAACGCGATATCCTTGCCCGCTTCGATTGCCGCAATTGTCGGCCTGATACCAATCATTCCCACAATCGCGGTCACTAATACCTCCACATCTTCCAACACCGCGATTTCCAGAAGCCCCTCCATGCCGGAGACCACTTTTACGGGCAAATCTGCCACGCGCCCCCGCAGGTCGGCGGCTGCCTCCTCGCTCCACATACCCGCCACGAGAGGGCGAAATTCCCTGATCTGCTCCTCCATCAGTTCCACATTTCCTCCGGCTGCCAAGGCAAGCACCCGAAGCTCAGGATTGGCGCGCACAATCTCCAGGGTCTGCGTGCCAATAGACCCCGTGGAACCCAGTATAGCAATTTTTTTCATCTGTCTTTCCATTTGAATTTCCATAATCTTCCTATTAATATATACTACATCCACATTGTGTCTATTTTGTGTCTTTGCTGGTCATCCCAGCATCAAAACCGCCAGGAAATATGTCATGGGTGCTGTGACAATCATACTGTCAAACCGATCCATAATGCCGCCATGCCCTGGAATCAGCTTGCCATAGTCCTTAATATTGTTATTGCGCTTGATTGCCGACGCCGCCAAATCGCCCACCATGCTCATCACCGCTCCCAAAGCACAGATCAATGCCAACGCTCCCGCGGCGGCAGCTTCCGTGTTGCCGCTGGCGATATACGCCCGCTCCACCACAAAGTGCCCGTACAGACCGCCGAGCAGCGCCGCACCCGCCACGCCCCCGATACAGCCTTCCAAAGATTTCTTGGGGCTAAGCACTGGGAAAATTTTATGCTTCCCAATCAAGACGCCCACCGCATAAGCGCAGGTATCACATCCCCAGGAACTGATCAATATCAGCCAAACTGCATAAAACCCGATCCCGGTATACTGTCCCGATCCCATCTCCCTAGTCAGGAACACAAACGCAAGCATCACCGGCGCATACACAAAGGCAAAGAAAGCCCCCACTACCTGATTGGCGTGAAACTTCGGAAAGGTCACAACATAGACCAGCATTTGCGCCATGAACACATACATGATACATGCCAACAACAGCACAAAACTCTTGTGTTCTATCGCCACCAGCCACGCCGACGCATAATACGCGGCAATCCCCAAAAAACCGGCAATTTCCAAGGAATTAAGGCCCTTTTCCTTCTTCGCACAGCCCAAAGCCTTGGTCAACTCCCGGTACGCCACAAGGGAAATCAGGAACAATGGTACTATCAGCCAGATATTTCCCAAACTCATAGTACTAATTGCAATGACCAACAAAATAATTCCACTGATCAGTCTGGTCACAAACATTCTCAGCCCTCCTTTAATCCGCCGTACTTTCTATCCCTATGATTATATGCCTGCACAGCTTTTATCAATTCTTCTTTCGTAAAATCCGGCCATGCCACGGGCGTAAAATAAAACTCCGTGTAGGCCAGCTGCCAGAGCAGAAAATTAGAAATGCGCTGTTCATTGCAGGTTCGTATCAACAAATCCGGATCCGGGAGCCCCGCCGTGTCAAGACAAGCATTGATGGTCTCCTCGTTCACGCTCTCCAGCGCAATCTCACCGGCGGCAATCTTCGCCTGTACCCTGCCCATGGCGCGCAACAGCTCATCCCGCCCGCCGTAATTGATCGCCACCTGAAAATGCAGACCGTCATTATCCTTCGTGGCATTCTCCAACTCGGCGATTCGCGCCTGCAGATCCTCGTCCAGTTTGGTCTTGTCGCCTATGATTCGCACACACATGCGATTTTTCTCCGCTGTCTTAAGACAATTTTTCATATAATTGCGAAGCAGCTTCATTAATGCGTCAACCTCGTCCGCGGGCCGGTTCCAATTCTCTGTGGAAAAGGCATATACCGTCAAATATTGGATGCCCATCTTGTAGGCCTCCTCACAGATGACCTCCACGGTCTTGGCCCCTTCCGCATGCCCGTAGTTGCGGGGCATTCCCTTCGCCTTCGCCCAGCGTCCGTTGCCGTCCAGAATGATTGCCACATGCCGCGGCATTTTCAAATTCTCATCCATACTGTTTCTCCTGCTTTAATGCTAAGGGGCGGAGTAGGTTACGCCTGTCCGCCCCTGAAACATCTTATTTATGTGGAACAATCTTGTTCCCACTATCGCCTTTCTCCACAGAAGGCTGCCCATGGCGGCTTAAACCGTCATGATCTCCTTAGACTTGGTCTCCATCACGGCATCTATCTCCTTGACATACTTGTCTGTCAGCTTTTGGAGTTCCTCCTCCAATTGCTTGATCTCGTCCTCGGAAATCTCCGTCTTTGCCAGCTTCTTGAAAGCGTCATTGCCGTCACGCCTGATATTGCGCACTGCTACCTTGGCGTCCTCCGCCTTCTTCTTGACGTCCTTTGCCAGCTCCTTTCTGCGCTCCTCCGTGAGCTCGGGAAACACCAGACGAATCGTGTTGCCGTCATTGGAGGGATTGATACCGATATCGGAAGTGAGAATCGCTTTCTCAATCTTACTGATCATGCTCTTATCCCATGGCGCGATCTGGATAATGCGTGCCTCGGGCACTGTCACGTTGCCCACTTGTTGGATCGGAGTTGGCGTTCCATAATAATCCACCCGGATCTTATCGAGCACATGGGGATTCGCGCGGCCCGCGCGGATGCTCGCATAATCCTGTTCCAGATAATCCATCGCCTTCTTCATTTTGTCATCATATTGTTGTAACCTTGCGTCCATATGTCCTCCCCTTCCCCTGCGGGAATCATAATCCTACACTGATGTACATAGGTGATCACACGGTAACCTTCGTCCCGTTAAAATCACCCTTTACGGTATTGATAATGCTATTCTCGTCATTCAGGCGAAACACCCACATAGGAATCTTATTGTCTCTGGCAAGAATTGACGCCGTCAGATCCACCACCTGAAGATTCTTGGCAATGACCTCGTCAATACTCACCTCAGCGTACTTTTTGGCGCCCGGATGTTTGGCAGGATCAGCGTCATACACCCCGTCAATGGATTTTGCCAAAAGGATGACGTCCGCATCCACCTCTGCCGCGCGCAGCACCACGCCGGTATCCGTGGAAAAATAGGGATGACCTGTTCCCCCTGCAAAAAAGACCACCATATTTTTCTCAAAATACTTGTTGGCCCTGTCTTTTGAGAACAGCTTGGTAAAAGAGCCGCACTCGAAAGGTGTAAGAATATTGGTCTTCATCCCCACCGAGCGAAAAATCTCCGAAACATAGATACAGTTCATCACCGTGGCAAGCATTCCAATCTGATCCGCCTTGGTGCGGTCAATGTTCTCGCTGGAGCGTCCACGCCAGAAATTGCCGCCGCCAATGACGATACCCACCTGAATGCCGTCGTCCACAAGCTCCTTCACCTGAACTGCCACCTTTTTGACAGTTTCCTCGTCAAACCCGGTTTTCTTGTCTCCCGCAAGAGCCTCGCCGGAGAGCTTCAATAAAATCCTGCGCATAGCATTCCCCCGCTGTTATTCATTACTTGCCATTGTTGCCGTCGTTATTCTTATTATCTTTATTATCTTTATTGTCTTTGTTGTTATCTTTGTTTTTCTTGTTGTTCTTGATCTCGGTCTTGTAGCTGTCAAAGAAGCTTGTAGGGCTGACGTCTGCATAGCACTGTGAACACATACCTTCGATTACCGCACCATTGTTGATCTGCACGGATTTGGACTTGATGTTGCCCATTACAATCGCGGAAGCGTCCAAAACCACAGGTCCCTGCACATCAATATCACCCTTTACCGCACCGGCGATAGCGGCGCTCTTAGCCGTGATATTACCGATGATCACAGAACTGTCACCAATCTTCACAGCGCCCTCGCTGATAACCTCGCCATTGATCTTTGCACCCTCGGCATAAACCTCGGCGGCCTTTGAATTGCCGTTAATATGACCGGTGATGTTCAGCTTGCCCAGAACATCAATATTTCCTTCCACTACGCCGATCACATCCACAGACCCATCGGACTCAATGTCCCCATGAATTCGCATTCCTGCCGTAATAATACCCGTCTCGTCCAATGCTTCCCTGCTTACATAACCATAACTGTCCATTTTCCCATCTTCTCCTTTACTCTCTTTGTTCTCTTGTTCATTTGTATTATCTTGTAGTTCTTGTTCCTCTGTCAGTGCCTCCGCAAAGGCTTCTCTGTATGTCTCCACGAAAGCGTTTCCAGGCAGCTCGTCCACTGTTGTCGTTTGTTCCGGCTCGGTGGTAAAGCCTTCCCCGATGGTCAATTGCTCCGGCTCTATGGCGACGCTTTCTTCCACCGGCTGTTGCTCCGGCTCAGCAGTAAAGCTTTCCTCCAACGGCTGCTGCTCTGCCTCAACAGTAAAGCTTTCCTCCA
>CAMWLG010000047.1 GCA_947175035.1 uncultured Lachnospiraceae bacterium
ATGTTCCGCTTCATTAAATTTTAATATTTTACTCAAATTCGGGTTTTGGACCGTCAAACCACTCTAATATCTGCCATCTGCTGTCTTGATATCCGACTAACACTTTTTTATCTACATACACCAACATATTCTCTTTCACATAAGACTCCATCGTAAGTACAGGCATATCATATTCCTTCTTTGAAAAATCGGCATCTATTACACTCCATACATTATCCGCCAGTTCCTCAAGTTCTGACTCGGGCGATATCTCTGTCACACCATTCTCTTCTATCCGAAAGAAATTTATTAAGGTATATTCCGTTGCTGTATTTGCAAAATACCTGTAAACAAGAACTTCATCTGTTCCATCGCCGGTAATATCTGCAAAATCAACTTTTTCCACTGTACTGGGAGAATATTGCAGTTCTTTGTCAATCTGCGAACCGTCGCTGAAAGAAAAATGCAGCCATGTCTCGTAACTCCCACTATGATAATCATCCCATGTAATGTCTGGCAGTGTACTTTCCGCCTCTCCTTTATTATTTGAAAGCAGCTGACTTGCCTTTACCAGTTCATTGATGATCTCATCTGCTGTAGAATCCCCTCTCAGCTCTATGTACTCTTCCGCTTGCGCATAATACGTATGGTACTCCTCCTCTGTAATCTCCCGCTTGGTCCCATGCGGTTCCACATAATACATAGTGCTTGGTTCCATCCCACCTGCTTCATCTCCAAATTTGATGTTATTTTCCACGATCAATTCATAGATATATTCTAATTCATAAGTAGTTTCTGCCATCTGATAAAATTCATCATAATCACTTACGGTAACCCCATCATCGTCTTGGTTGGAATAACCATAGACGTACGACTTTATGTTGTTCTGAAATGGTACATAACTATAAAACCTCCCCCATAGGCCGTATGCCCACTGATCCATTACGGTATACACCTGCCCGTCCTGCCATGTGTATACAGAAACCCAATAACCGTCAGGCCCAAATACTAATTCAGGGATATCATCATCATCCACATAGAGCAAACTGAAATCAAGTCTGTCCAAGTCCTTGTCCTTCCGTAATTCATCTATCACAGAAAGATATGCCTGCGCCCAATTGTCATGATTCATTTTGACTTCTTGTTCCGTCTGGGCCTCCGTTTGGAGTTCGACTTGGACATCAGGCTGAGACTCCGTTTGGAGTTCAGCTTGGACATCTGACTGCGATTCAGTCGGAAGTTCATGCTGTTCTTCCGTCTGGCTTTCCTGCTCCGCTGCTTCTTCCTCTCCTCCGCTGCCACAGGCAGTCAGAAAGATTCCTGCCATGATCATGGCAATGATAATATACCGGAATTTTTTCATGAAATTTCCTCTCACTTCTGTTCCTTTATCTCGCATCTTCTGTTCCCTTATACCATAACCTCATCGTTTCTTTTGCAGATTTGATTATATCACATCGATTCTGCATTTACCACTATATAGTGATCTGTGGCTGTTAATTATAAAAGACTTCTCTGAACTGATGATCAGGCATCACAAAACAGAGAAGGGATTCTTCCAGATAGCGTTCAAAGAGAGCTTCGTCTATTACGGTCACAACGGGGAAATAATCGTTTTCCATCTTCAGATCGTAAATATGTGCAAGCTCTGCCTCAAAGGTATCAAAGTCGGTTTCTACGCCATTGATATACCCCTGGTTGTACTCGCCGAAATCTTCTTCTGTGTCTGACCGATATCTATAGTAGTAGCCCGAGTCTCTGAACAGGGAAAAGGTCTGTTCGTAACCGGTTCCTGTCCAGCTATAGAGATAGTATTCCCTATACCCGAAGGTGCCGTCCGTATGTCCGCCAAAGGGACTAAACAAGATCTGTCCTGTGTCGGCTATGTATGTCACACTGCCCCAGCACGATACGGTTTCAAGCAGCATCTCTGTGAGAGCGTCTCCTGTATAATAGAGAATAGTCGTATAATGAAACTCATTCATGGCGATAACCATTTCGGGAATTTCATCATCATTAATGTCGCCAATATAGACCCCGTACAGACCGTATGGATTTTCTGGCAACTGTCTTATATAATCCATTATATATTCTGCATAGGCGTGCTGCCAAGGATATTCACAGAGACATATGGTCTCGAGCTCTGTGGTTTCAGACTCCGTGGTTGCAAATGTTGTGATTGTGAGATCCTGCAATGTTTGTGTTCTTTCCTGTTTTACAGAGGTCTGGCAGGCTGTCAGAGCCAGGACGCAAAAACCGGCAAGAACTGTTGAAAAAGCTTTCTTTATAAACATGAAATCCTCCCTCAACAATAATGCTGTATAATCAACTGTTTCTCCGTCTTGCCCCGATAGGTATTTAAGCCCAACTGATACACCACGGACACCACAAAATCCCCGTCGCCGCCATAAAGCCGCCCCGCGCTGCCCGTGCCGTATTTTTCATCCAAAAATTCTTCAAACAGCTCTAGATTCCGAAACATCACCATCTGCTCCGTTCCGCCCTCCGGCGTCCGCACCCGGAAACGGGCGCTGGTTTGGTTCGCCCCCATCTTAAAGCCTGACAGGAAGATCAGATCTTTCTGGGCAAATAAAGGCTTGGGATTCCCCACTCCGAAGGGCTCCAAGAGCTCCAACTCTTCCGCCAGCTTCTCATTGGCATATGCGAGGGGCATGGGGATGTCAATATGTATCTTGGGAACAAAATCCTCCTCGGTCAAATGACAGTTCCCGTTCAATTTCTCCCGCAGCCTCCCCACATTTTCCTCCTCCATGGAGAGCCCCGCAGCCAGCTTGTGTCCGCCATACTTCGTAAAAAGCTGCTGCACCTGTGTCATGGCATCAAACATATGATAATTGTCAATGGAGCGTCCGGAGCCTTTGACCCCCTCCTCCCCTTTTGTGAGAATAAATGTGGGGCGGTTATAATGCTCCCGTATCCGCCCTGCAATAATGCCCGCCAAGCTTTCATGAACCTCGGGAAGGTAGACGACCAAAACTTTATCGTCCTCCATATGGTGTTCCTTGATATAGCTTTCCGCCTGCTCCACTCCCAGCAGCGTCAGATTCTTGCGGCTGTTATTCAGTTCAGTCAATTCCTTTGCAGCAGTCATCGCCTCCATTTTGGTGTCGCTCTGCAAAAGCTCCAATGCCCGTTTCGCCGTATCCAGACGCCCTGTGGCATTGAGACAGGGACCCAGCACGAATCCCAAATGGTAGGCGGAGAGCTTGGACGGATCCAGACCATTTACCTCCATCAGCGCTGTCAGCCCAAGATTCCGGCTGTTCCGCATTCGTTTCAAGCCCTCCTTCACAATGATCCGGTTCTCATCCTTCAACTCCATCACGTCACAAACTGTGGAGAAAGCTGCAAATTCCAACAATTCCTCCATGGTATCGACAAGTGTCTCTGCTGTCTTCCCCGGCGCTATCTGTACGCGGTCCAATACCGCCTGCATGAATTTAAACGCCACCACACCGCCACAGATGCCCTTGAAAGGATAATTACAGTCCGCCCGCTTGGGATCCACCACTGCAAGGGCGGGCGGCAGCAGCTCTCTGCGTGATGGCTCTACACCCTCCTCCGTCACATAAGGCACCTCATGATGATCCGTCACGATCACGTCGATTCCCAGAGACGCCGCCAGCTCGATCTGTTGCACCGCGGCAATGCCGTTATCACAGGTGATGATCAGCTCCACCCCGTCCTCTTTCGCCATCTCTATCAGATGTTCATTCAATCCGTACCCGTCACGGATACGGTGAGGGATCGCCGTGTCCACCTTCGCCCCCAGACACTTCAAGCCTTTTGTCAGTATATAAGCAGAACAAATGCCATCCACGTCATAATCCCCTATGACGCGAATGGTTTTGTCCTGTTCCAAGGCATCCAGCAATACCTCCACCGCCTTGTCCATGTCCTTCAAAAGCCACGGGGAATAGCAATCCTCCAAGGTGCCATACAAAAATTGCCGCACCTGCTTTCTTTCCGTCAGATCACGATTCCTGATAATACGCGCCAGCACGGGACTGATGTGGAACTCCCGCCCCCATTTGTCGAAATCCGCCTTCTTGGCGGCAACATACCAATTTCCCATATGTACTCACTTTCTCAAAATTCTACAAAACGTATCATAATTCTCACTCTGCCCCGGAGCACAGTACACCGCAAACTCTATGACCTGAAAATCATACTTGTATTGCTCTAAAACCGCCGCCATAGCCTCCGCGACCACCTTGGGCGGATTCATAAAGGCCCCGCAGCCAAACGCGCCGAGAATGACTACGTCCTCCTGCTCCTTTTTGGCAATCTCGAGAATCCTGCCCATGCGCTTGATATGTAATTTCTTCAGTTCGCTGTCCTTTAGCCTAAGCGACTGGCTTCCGGAACCCGGATTCATCCGGTTGCTGGGATTCTCCCGAAGATTGGGCGCCGCACAGGTGATCACATCCACATGATACCAATCCTTCTCAGGCATCAACTTCGGCTCCGCCGTATCCGTCTTAAACACCGCCACATCGGGTGTATAGATGCAATCGTCATTGTATGCCGCGTTCAGATTGCCCGCTTTTAACAACGACTTGTGCCTGCTATGAAAGGTGTTGCGCACCTTGTCCTCATTGATGTTAAAATATAGCGTGCTGCAGCGACAGATTGCCTCCTCCTGCGCGTTGGATCCTTTGGTGACGCCACCGCCCGGATTCGTGGCGGAAGCAAAATTGTGTACACACACCTTCCTGTCTCTGTATGCCCCGGCTGCCTCGAGACTTCTCTTCTTGGACACGATAATCTCCGCCGCTTCCATGAATCGATGCACCGCCTCCACCTTCAACTCATCCGTCTCCAATAAGACATACTGACCCTGATTGGATTGCTCCACAGTCTTACGCAATCTCTGATTTTCTTTACATAACCGTTCTGTGTCATTAAAAATTTCAACATTCTTTTCCCTACTCATATCATTTTCTCCTATAATGAAGGGTCTGTTGTCATTCCGACCACAGACCCGTACATCAAATCCTATACAACATACTCTTTTCTGCTTACTTCGCAGCCGCCTTGGGCGGGAATTTCTTTCTCAGCACATACCACAGCGCACCAGTGATACATACAGAAGAATAAGCGCCACAGACAATACCTACCATGAGAGGCAGGGCAAAATCCTGAATGCTGGTCACGCCCAATACATACAGACATGCCACCATGATAAACGTGGTCAGCGAGGTAAAGATACTTCTGGTCAAGGTCTGAGTGATACTTTTGTTTACCACGTTCTGCAGATCATCCTTGGAACTCATCACTGCCATATTTTCTCGCACACGGTCGAAGATAACGATTGTCGCATTGATCGAATAACCCACAATGGTCAACATACATGCGATAAAAGTATTGCCCACGGACACTCTCGCCGCCGCATAGAACGCAATCACCACCAACACATCATGCACCAGCGCAACGATACTGCTGACACCAAAGCGCAAATCCTTAAATCTGATTCTGATATAAAGCAGCATAAAGACAATCGCCACAACCACCGCAATGATGGTATCACTCTTCATCTCGTTGCTGATGGTGGAGCTGATGGTCTCGGAGGTGATCATGGACTCATCCACACCAAAGTTTTCAATCAAAGCCTCGTTCAAAGCTTCTCTCTGCTCCACTGACAGGCTGTTCGTCTTGAAGATAATCTCACTGGACTCCTGCACGGTCTGTACCTGCACAGCGCTCCCGGTCACTTCCTCGATCACGGGAACCACTTTATCCGTCGCATCCTGCAGAGACATCGCCTCGTTGAAAGTTACATTGGTCGCCGTACCGCCCTTGAACTCCAAGCTGTAATTCAACGGGTCATCACCGCTTGCCATATGAACACCCATCACCACAAAGCCTGCAACAATAATTGCTATGGAAATACCAAAGAACGCAGCCTTCTTGGACAGGAAATTGATCGGATTACTATCCTTAGCCACACCATACCACTTGGCATCCTTAAATCCAATCGCATAGAGCGCATCCAATATCCATCTGGTAATCACCAGGGCCGTGAACATGGAAAGCACGATACCAAGAGCCAACGTCTGGGCAAATCCCTTGATGGTACCAGGCGCTAAGAAGAACAACACCGCCGCAGCAATCAATGTGGTGATATTGCCGTCCACGATTGCGGATAACGCTTTGTCAAAACCAATCTTGATGGCGCTCTGCACGGACTTACCGGTTGCCAGTTCCTCACGAATACGTGCAAAGATAATTACGTTGGCATCCACCGCCATACCAATCGAAAGGATAATACCTGCCACACCGGAGAGCGTCAAGGTGATCACATCATTAAATCCCGTGAGCAGCAGAACAATGATAGCAACATACAGACAAAGCCCCAGCGCGGAAGCCAAACCTGCGATAAAGTAGACCGCGATCATAAATACAATCACAATAGCCAGTCCGATTGCGCCCGCCTTCAAACTGGTGGAGATTGCCTCCACACCCAGCTGGGCACCCACCACCTTGGAATGCAGCTCTTCCAGCTCCAGATTCAATCCACCGATACGAATGGTAGACGCCAGAGACTCCGCCTCCTCGATCCCGGCCATACCGTCAATCTGTGCTGTTCCGTTGGTGATAATTGCCTGCACCCCGGGAACACTGACAAACTCTCCATCATAATAAATAGCAATCGAGTCATGGTTTCTCTCATAAGCCTGTCTTGTCGCCTCGGCAAATTTCTGTGTTCCCTCCTCTGTCAAGGTCAGGCTCACCACAAACTGCGAATTCTGCATGGCATCCCTCTGGGAACCTGCCTGTGCGTCCTTCACATCGGTTCCCAACAACACGATGGAACCGTCCGCCAACAACTCCTCTATGGACTTGTTTAACACATAGCCGTAGCCCGCGCTTCCGTCCGCCCCAGTCACCATCTGTGCGGAATAGTTCTCATTGCCGTCCGCATCCACATGGGCGATAAAGTAAAGGGCACCGGGTCTTCCAAGCTCCTGCAGAATCATGTTGGCATCACTGACACCAGGAATCTCGATATTGATTCTGTCAGCCCCTTCTTTATAGACCAACGCCTCCGTGCTGTACCTTTCCACACGCTTTTGCAGTTTGTTGATCGTCTCCGCCATGTCCGCAGCACTGGGCTCCTCATCTCCCACCACCTGATAGGTGATACTCACGCCGCCTGCCAGATCAAGTCCCAACTTAATGTCAGATGCGCTGCCTGCCTTGTCCTCACCCACGCCAAAAATATCCACATAGGTTATTCCCGCGAGGAGCAAAATTGCGCAGAGCAGAATTACAATTGCTTTGCTCTTTTTCATTTTCTCTTGTCCTTTCTTATTTATACTATCTCTTCATCTGCCTCTGCCGCCTTCAGCATGATGGCACATTCAATACGCTTTCTTTGCAATTCACAGCCCGTATCATAAGCATCCTTGATATCACCATGGAAATTGTAGGCATTGGCAGCACAACCACCACTGCAATAAAACTTTGCAAAACATTTCTTACATTTATCCTTTGCATAGACATTACAGCACTTAAACTCGTCCTGAATATCCTTCCTCACAATCCCCGTGTCCACATTACCCATGAGAAATTTCCCGTTCCCAACAAACTGATGACAGGGATAGAGGTCGCCCCAAGGCGTCACCGCCAGATATTCCGTGCCCGAACCACAGCCGGACAATCGCTTGGCCACACAAGGGCCTCCTTGCAAGTCTATCATAAAATGAAAGAAATTAAAAGCATGTCCCTCTTTTTTTCGTCGAAGCATTTCCGCCGCCAGCCTGTCATACTCTTCAAGCAGTCTGGGAATATCCGATTCCAAAATCGCATAATCATCTGTCGGCTTTGCCACCACAGGCTCCACAGAAATCTGTTGAAATCCCAAATCCGCCAAGTGCAGCACATCCTCCGCAAAGTCCAGATTGTGGTGTGTGAAAGTACCTCGCACGTAATAATTCATCTGCCCGCGGCTCTCTGCCACCTTTTGGAACTTAGGAACGATCATATCATAACTGCCCTGGCCTCCACGGAAAGGCCGCATCCTGTCATGCACCTCCCTGCGTCCGTCAATGCTCAGCACTACATTGGCCATCTCCCGATTGGCAAATTCCAAAATCTCATCATCCAGCAGCACGCCGTTGGTCGTCAGTGTAAAACGGAACTTTTTGTGGTTTGCCTTCTCAATGCTCCTGCCATATTCCACGAGACGTTTCACCACGTCCCAATTCATCAAGGGTTCGCCACCGAAGAAGTCCACCTCCAGATTCACGCGATTCCCCGAGTTTGCCACCAGAAAATCCAACGCCTTCCTGCCCACCTCAAAGCTCATGAGCTCTCTTTTGCCGTGGTATTCCCCCTCCTCGGCAAAACAGTATTTGCAGGACAGGTTGCAGTCATGGGCAATATGCAGACACAGCGCCTTCACCACCGTCTGCCGATTCTTAAAATCAAAAAGATAATCCTCATAGATATCCGGAGCAAAGAGCTGTCCCGCCCGCTCCAACTCCAACACCTCGTCCACTGCCTCGCAGATTTCCTCCTCAGGGTAGGGGATGTTGGCCAGATTCAAAACTGCCGTGCGGATGGTCGCCACATCCTTGATGCCCTCATTCACCAAGGGCTCCACCAACGGAATCATATCATACACGATATCGTCCACCACATGCACAGAACCGCTGTTGACATCCATGACGATGTTATAGCCATTACTTTTATATTGATGTATCATGGGTTTCCTTTCGTCCATAAATCGAGTAGGGAAGATTTCCCTACTCGCCGCGCGGGGCGCATGTTGCGTAAGCAACTACTTCCACTGTGCGCCCCTGCGCATAATAAACACAACGAAAGCAGCGAATGAACTCGCTGCTTATCGCCAGTCTTATAGTATTGACGTTCGACTATTTAATCTTCTCACAGCGCTGGTTTCCTACAGTACAGGAAGTCTTGCATGCAGACTGACAAGACGTCTGGCACTCGCCGCATCCACCCTTCTTCATGGATTCCTTTAAATCTCTGGTATTCAAGGTCTTAATATGCTTCATCTTGGAAAACCTCCTTGTAAATAAAAATTTGGTCTTAAACCAAAGTTTTTTGTAGTATATCACAGTTTGGGTAATCTGTCAACTAAGCATTCCGCCCAACATACCTCCTCCCGCACAGAGCGCCAAGGTCGTAAAAAAGGAATTGCCCAGCGTTTCAGGGCTTTGTTTTACTGCCA
This sequence comes from uncultured Lachnospiraceae bacterium, assembly GCA_947175035.1. Lineage (GTDB taxonomy): Bacteria > Bacillota > Clostridia > Lachnospirales > Lachnospiraceae > Acetatifactor. Next base: position 9,200 of record CAMWLG010000047.1, read on the forward strand.
GAGATACCAATGCCAACACGACAAAATAAGCAACTCCCATCAGCAGCCCCCACAAAAACTTTCTGCTTTGCATCTTTTTCCCTGTCATAAATCCGGCAAAAAAAGTTGCTATCACATAAATCACTATAATAGCGATAGCCACGGGGCCCTCCGAAAGCTCCATTTTATACAGCAAAAACGCCAGCACCAACAGTAATGCGGCGGTCAGTATGTATGAAAACAGGATGGTTTTCAGGAAAAAGAAGATCTGTATTCCTCCCTCCCCGATTGCGATCCTGCTCCTCATCTGCGTGTTATTTTGCGCCATTTCAATCTCCCTCCCAAGATAGCTTTTTGATTAAGTAACAGTTCAGCCCTCACATTCATAAAAGCGTCTGCTTCGCAGCCGTCGCCGCTTTGCGGCTCACCTTTTATTTCATATGAGGGCGCTCCGCTCATGAAATAATTTATAATCTGTGCTTTGTGTGCAAGCACCCACGCACGGCTTACAAATTATTTCATGGCTGAACTGTTACTTAATTTATATTCACAGGCTTCTAAAAACTTGACAACATACACACATGTATTGTATATTTGCATTTAACAGCACTATAATATTTTTGATGAAAAAGGAGTGAACTTTTTTGGACCCAAGCGTCATACAAACCAATCAGGCCGCACAAGCCGACATTATTGTGCAATTTGTAGCTCTGTTCCTTCTGGTTTTCTTGTCCGGTTTTTTCTCTTCGGCCGAGACCGCGCTCACCACGGTAAACCGCGTACGCATGCGTTCTCTTGCGGAAGAGGGCAACAGACGGGCTATCACGGTCAACAAGATTCTGGACCAATACAGCAAGATGCTCAGCGCCATTTTGATTGGCAACAATATAGTGAATCTATCCGCATCCGCACTGGCAACCACGCTTGCCATGAAAATTCATCTTGCGGTGGGGATTGCAACCGGAATATTAACCATTGTGGTTTTACTCTGTGGCGAGATTGTGCCAAAAACCTGGGCAATGTGCTCCAACGAGAAGCTTTCTCTGGCGTATTCCAATATTATTTACACACTGATGCAGATTCTCACCCCGGTGATCTTCGTGGTAGACAAGCTGTCACAGTTGATTCTCAAGCTCTTACATATTGACCCCAACAAAAAGGTCAATACCATGACAGAAAATGAATTGAAAACTTATGTGGACGTGAGTCATGAGGATGGTGTCATCGAGACGGAAGAACGGGAAATGATTTACAATGTGTTCGACTTCTCCGACGCGGTGGCAAAGGATATCATGATTCCCCGCATCAATATGGTGACTGTGAGCGTGGACGATTCTTATGACAGGGTTTTGGAAGTGTTCAGAGAATCTATGTACACACGACTTCCAGTCTATCAGGAGGACAAGGACAATATCATTGGCCTGATCAATATCAAAGATTTTATCCTGACAGAACACGCGGAGAACTTTCACGTGCGCAATATCCTTCGGGATGCCCATTATACCTATGAATTCAAAAAGGTAGCCGATCTGCTTCTAGAGATCCGTGAGAAAACTACCTATATGATATTCGTGTTGGACGAGTATGGCTCCACCATCGGTATGCTGACATTGGAGGATTTGCTGGAGGAGATCGTGGGCGAGATTCGCGACGAATACGACGAGGACGAAGAGGAATTGATTCAACAGATCGACGAGAACTCATATCTGGTGGAGGCCAGTATGAAGTTGGACGATATCAACAACGCACTGGATACGGAGTTTGACAGTGAAGACTATGACTCCATAGGCGGTATCCTCATCGAGTGTCTGAACCGCCTGCCTGAAGATGGCGAGGAGGTCGTATTGGGCAACGGCACGAAACTCCAAGTTCAGGGAATCGAACAAAATCGTATTTCCAAGATACTTTTGACCCTTCCTGAAGCCGCCTTGGAGGAATCCTCAGAAGCCTCCTCCCCCGAGGAAAAAACGGAAGATGCGGACTTAAATGCCGAGTAACTTTTTCCATATGCAAAACGGTGTATCCTCCCTGACAGTGAGACAGGCAAGCCGCACCAACCCCTTGGAAAACGGAAGAAGCAAAAGTGTTGCCCCGACATTGAATGCGCTATGGCAAAACGCAATGCCAAAACCGCTTGCCGCCTCTGACAAAAAGGCGAAGGGATACAGGGCATTGACCGCGTAAAAACCAGCCATAAACACCAGGGTGCCAATCAGATTAAAATACAGATGCACCAATGCTGCCCGTTTGGCATTTTTACCGGCACCAATAGAAGCTATGATTGCGGTGACACAAGTTCCAATGTTCTGACCCATAATAATTGGAAGCGCCGTTCCATAGCTTACCGCCTTTGTCACACAGAGAGCCTGCAGGATACCGACGCATGCCGAGGAAGACTGGATCACGGCGGTCAGTATCAATCCTGCCAGCATTCCCCAGACCGGATGGGAAAATCTGGTAAGAATCTCTGTGAACTCATGTCTCTCTGCCAACGGCGCTGCCACCCTGCTCATGGTATCCATACCAAACATCAACAATGCAAATCCCAACAAAACAGATGCCAGATTCTTATATTTACCCTTTGAAGAACATAGCAGCAATGAAACTCCGATGATGGAAAGAAGGGGGGAAAAGGAGACCGGATTCATCAGTCGGATTATGGTCGAGGATGCGTTAATCCCTGCAAGACCCAGCAGCCATGATGTGACAGTGGTGCCGATATTGGCGCCCATGATAACGCCCACGGCTTGACTTAGCTTCAGGATTCCTGCATCCACAAAGCCCACCACCATGACTGTTGCCGCTGACGAGGACTGGATCACTGCGGTCACCCCCGCTCCCATCAGAACGGCTTTCACTGGGGATTTGGTCATTTTCTCAAGGATTTGCTCCATGCGCCCGCCAGCGGCTTTAGATAGTCCTTCTCCCATCATGTGCATGCCATATAAGAAAAGTGATAGTCCGCCTACCATTGTAAGCAGGTCGAAAATTGTCATTCTATGGTTCCCGCTTTGCAGTAATTGCTTGTAACCTATCTTATTCTGGATTTGGCACTCCTATGCCAAACCGAGTGTAATGGTCATCGCCTTGCACCAAGTCGTGCTGACAAGCTCCGCAAAGAAATCTCATACATCACAAAAATATAACAATATCTTATATTTAGATGCAATTTATTTCAAAAACGCATAAAAAAATATAACGATATTTCATATTGTCTGCAAAATGCCGTTTGCAATGGCGCGAGCCATCTCGTTAAAACGTTCGTCAAAAATCATGTTGTCCGCATCGGTGTTGATAAATCCGACTTCTAACAGCACGGAGGGCATTTGGGTTCTGTTTAAAACCACCAAGTCTGGACGTTCATTGACGCCTTGGTTGACAAACCCCACTTGTTCTAACTGGTAATTGATATTGGAGGCGAGTCTGGCAGCCCTGTCATAACGATTGTAAACCAAGGCTTCCACGCCTGTGTATTGGTTGGGATAAGGGCTGGAATTGCGGTGAATTGATACAAAATAATCCGCTCCCACCTCGTTCCCTTCCATGGCTTTCTGATCAGGGGATTCATAGACATCCGTAGTGCGGGTATAGTAGACATCCACACCGCTATTTTCCAAGATTCTCCCCACTGCCAAAGTCAGCGCCAACGTATCATCTTTCTCGCGTCTTCCGTTGTATGTCGCGCCCGGATTGGCTCCACCATGTCCCGCGTCCAGTACCACCAATGCCATAAAAAGCCTCCCACATATCGCCCTTTCTAGCAATATATGTGGAAGGCTGTAAATTGTGCAAAATAGTTCTGATTTTCCTATAGAGTCTCGTCCACCGCAGCGCCTTTGATATCCTCCGCCACCAGCTTCATCTTGCTCAATATCTCCTGCAGTTCCTGCTTTGTATCTGTCTTTTGCTTATCCAACGTAAGCATCTCCGTGACAGGCATATTCTCCAGAAGCTCCTCCTCTTCTTCCTCTCGCTTCTCCTTCTGCTTCTCGATAAATTCTTCTTTCTTTTCCCTCTCTTCCTCGATCTTTTCCCCTTTCTCCTCTCGCTCCTCGGTCTCCTCGTCGATATGGTCTTTGCCCTCTTCCGTGATCATGCCAACGATTTCGTCCCGGGCCGCATCCAGAATCTCCTCAGCCTGCTTTTGCGCCTTGACCATAGGGTCCTTCTTCAATCGCTCCTTGCGCATTTCCTCTAATGTCCTGTTGCCCTGTTGTATCAGCTTATCATTCTTGTCTATCGTCTCCTGATAGGGCGCTTTCGCCTTATCCAATTCCAACTGTCTGCTCTGGTACTCAGTCAGCCCTCTCTGTTTGATTGCCTCCGCTTGTTCACGCTCTTCCATCGTGGCTTTTCCGTCCTCGCATCTGCGAAGCAGCTCCAGCTCTTTCTGCTCCTCGCTGTCATCCGTGACGCCATAGACCTCTTTCAAGCGTTCCTGCTCACCGTTATACCAATCAAGCTCCCGCTGACACTCCAGCTTCTCCTGTTGAAGCTCCCGCACATGATTGCGGATACTTTCCATCTCGTCATCCATAGCCTTGTCGGCCGCAAACACGTCCCCCACGATCTTCATGGCCTGCTTCTGCGCCTGCGCCTTCCGCTGTTCCATCCGCTCCTGTAAAGTGGCATTTTGATTCATATTAAGATCGCCAGCAAAAACTGTGTTCTTCTTATCCTGCCCCTCTTTCTCCATCTTGGAGCCGCTCCCGGACGTCTGTCCTACAAACAAGGTAATACTTTGATTCTGTTCTACTCTCATACCTTTCCCTTTCTATGGGAATCGCTGCCTCGAGGAAGCCTCCCATGCCGTTGCCCTCCCTGCACAAGAACCGTAAATCCGTTTACACGCAGGATAAGTTTTCGAGTTGTCTTATGTATATATATCGGATTGTTTCTGTATAGAATTAACCTTCCTTCTTCCACAATCTCCATCCAAGGCTCTCTAATGTTGTCTGCAAAACCACCAGGATGCTCCCCAAAATCCCCATCCATGTGAGTGCCAGAAAGATGATCGTTTTCTTGGAAAAAGGAGCGCTGCGATAATTAATCGCTGTCAATAACTGATTTTGCATGCTATCATTGCCGATTATCAAACCGTCGTACTCCGCAAGGCCTCCCTCCTGCGTGGAAACCAGCGCATAAACCGGTGCGTCACTGTGGTGGAGCGCAATCTCTAATCGATACGTCCTGCCCGCCTGTAACTTCCAGTCAACATCTATCGTCCGCAGGCTGGAATCCCCTGAAGCTTCCAGCGGTATTTCCCCTGCCCAGACAGTCGTCTCATCCTGCGTCAAGGAAAGAGACACCGCCCCCTCTGACGCCTCTGATTGTAAGCACAACCCAAAACTGTTGATGTTGGAAAAGGAGGGGGTAAATTCCGTCTCGATTGGCACACCCTCCGCAAGCTCCGCCATGCGATACTCCACTCCGCCATTGGTCACAAACAGTTCCTCCCTGGCAAGATACGCCATCCCAAGGGAAAGAACCGCCATCCCAACCCACCCCAGCATAGCGCGCAATGAGACTTTTCTATTCTCATGTATTCCGGTACATTCCGTCACAATCAACATAAATGCCAGAATACTCAGGTTAAAAATGCGGTAGGTAAAGAAATGGTGTCCACTGGTATGGTTTGCCAGCACCAGATACCAAACGATGCCGGAAAACCCAATCAACAAATATGCATAACTGTTTTTGCGCCTTCCCCATCCGCGGCAAATACTTCTGACAATGCCGCATAGCAGCCAGAGAACCAAGACACAGGCATAAATTTTATACTCATAATGCCTCCAATTGGTGTAGACAGCTTCCAAGCGATCCACGAGCGTCAGTTTCTCCTCCACACCCGCACGGAAAAACACCTCGTACAGTGCGCTCTCAAAGATATTCTCCCCAAGCCCAATGGAACCGATCAGCCATTTCATCACCCACATAAGCGCATAGCCCGCAATCCAGCTAATCCCCGTGGCAAATACACGTTTCAATCGATACAGCCCTTTTGTCTCGTCAGGACTGACCGCCAGCCACCACAAAAGCGGCATCCCCCAGGTAATCAAGGGATAGGTCAATAAATCAAAATAGCTGGTCAACATACCCAGAATCAGGAACAAATAAATATAACGCCCTTCCTTCTCCCACCACTGCCCTCTCACAAGCAGAATCGCTCCCGCCATGGCAATATAGAACACCCAGGAAAACTGTAACGACATCCCCATGGCCATGGGCATTAACAGGATATAAGCGGAAAACAGCGCCAAAATATAACCGATATTTCGTTTTCTTTTCCATATATTAACGCCCAGAACAAGCAGTAAAAGCATCTGCAGGATCTGGTTGACGACCCGTATCTCCCCATAGTTACACAACAACAATAACGGCCGCAGGATAGACACATACCCATGCCAATAGTAGGAATAGCCTCCCATCCCCATGGCGCACACAAAAGCATTTTCCCCCTCGGGCTTCGTGGCGGTGTCAAGCATCAGGGCATCCGTTCCATTATCCAGCACTCCGGGAAGAAAGGAGTGAAAATAAGTATCCAGCGACCTGCTGAGTATTGGCATCGCAGGATACCAGCCCTCACTCTCCAAAAGCGCATGGGACTGCTCCACATACCCCTCATTGACCGGCAATAGGAATGCAACTGTCAAAAGCAAAGCGCCTAAGCCTGCCCCCAGAAGCAAAATTCCTAAACATTTCATGATCATTTTCATTGTCTGTCCCATAGTTATACCTCTGCGCATCACGCTACCCCACAAACTGACTGTTGTACAAGTTTGCGTAGAATCCGCCCTCCGCAAGCAGGCTCTCATGATTCCCCTGCTCGATAATATTGCCATCCTTCATCACCAAAATAATATCCGCCTCCTTGATGGTGGAAAGCCTGTGCGCCACGATAAAGCTTGTTCTCCCCTCCATCATTTTAGCAAAAGCGTTCTGAATCCTCATCTCCGTCCTGGTGTCAATGGAGGAGGTCGCCTCGTCCAATATCAACATAGGAGGCAGACAGAGCATCACCCGCGCGATACACAAAAGCTGCTTCTGCCCTTGGGACAGGCTACCGCCATCCTCGGTAATCACCGTATCATAGCCATTGGGAAGCCGCTTGATAAAGCTATGGGCATGGGCGGCCTTGGCAGCAGCAAGCACCTCCTCTTCGGTGGCGTCCGGCCTGCCCATACAGATATTATCCCGAATGGTTCCCGCACGAAGCCACGTCTCCTGCAGCACCATCCCATAATTTGTCCGCAGGCTCCCCCTGGTGTAATCCCTGATGTCCCTGCCGTCCACTTTGATGCACCCCTCGTTCACATCATAGAAACGCATGAGCAGATTGATCACCGTGGTCTTGCCGCAGCCCGTAGGACCCACGATTGCCACGCGCTGCCCGGGTTTCACGCGCAGATTAAAATTCTGAATCAAGGGCTTCTCCGCCACATATTGAAAATAAACATGTTCCAATGCCACCTCTCCCCTTGCATTGGAGAGCACTTTCGCCTCCTCTGACTCCGGCACTTGGGCTTCCTCCTCTATCAAGGCAAAAATCCGCGCTGCACAGGCTATGGCGTTCTGCAGCTCTGTAATCACACCGGAAATCTCGTTAAAGGGCTTGGTATATTGATTGGCATAACTTAAGAAGCAGGACAAACGTCCCACACTGATGCCTCCGCTGATGGCGACAAAGGCGCCGAACACACCCACGCCCGCATACACCAGACTGTTGACAAAACGGGTCGCCGGATTGGTGAGGGACGAGAAAAATATCGCCCGGAGAGAACATTTTTCCAATCTGCCATTGATCTCGTCAAACTGACTCTTAACTGTCTCTTCTCTGGAAAAGGTCTTTACCACCTTAAGATTCCCCACCATCTCCTCGATCAACGCAGTCTGCTCCCCCCTGGTCTCGGACTGTTCCTTAAACATGGTATAGGTTTTCGTGGCAATAAAGCGCGCCACCAAAAAAGATACTGGTGTGATACAAACCACCACCAAGGTGATCGGAATATTCGTCATCAACATAAACCCCAAGGTGCCAAAGATCGTGAGTACACCCGTAAAAAGCTGTGTAAATCCCATAAGCAGACCATCCGCAAAAGTATCCACGTCCGCAATCACCCTGCTCACCACGTCGCCGTAAGCATGTGTATCCATATATTGCAGGGGAAGGTTTTGCAGTTTCCGAAAGGCATCCTCCCTGATATCCCGAATCACATGATATGTGATATGATTGTTGCAGGTGTTCATCACCCATTGGGCAACCGCCGTAACGGCAATGGCAATGCCGATTTTAAGCATAATCCCAATGATAGCTGCCATATCCACCAATCCCTCGCCCAAGAGCAGATCCACCGCATCCCCCGTGAGGATAGGCACATACAATGTCAACACAACCACCACAATGGCGAGTAACAGTGACAACACGACCATAGGCCAATAATGTTTGATATAACGCAGAACCTTTCGGATTGTCTCCATCTGTCCAGATTTCTTTTTGCTCTGTTCCTGACTCATGCCTGCTTCCTCTCCTCAGGATATTGAGAATAATAGATTTCCTGATAAACAGCACAATGTTCTAAAAGCTCTTCATGGGTTCCAATACCCGCCATCTCCCCGTCATCCAACACGATAATTTTGTCCGCATGACGGATGGACGAGGCTCTTTGGGACACGATAAAGATCGTCATACTCCCCTCCATGCCCCGAAGCGCGCTGCGCAGCTTTGCATCCGTGGCATAATCCAATGCGGAGGCACTGTCATCCAGTATCAATATTTCCGGCTGTCTCACCAACGCCCTTGCAATGGTAAGCCTTTGCCTCTGTCCCCCGGACAGATTGCGTCCGTTCTGGGCAATCTCCGCATCCAGCTTCCCGTCCTTGCCTTCCACCACTTCCCTGGCCTGTGCCAGAGAGAGCGCCTGCCACAAATCCTCATCCGTGGCGTCAGGATTCCCCCACAAGAGATTGCTGCGAATCGTCCCCTTGAACAGCACCGCCTTCTGGGGCACCACCCCCATACGACCTCTCAGCTCTTCCACGGGCATCTCCTTTAAATCCCGCCCTTCCAGTCGAACGCTTCCCTCCGTTGTCGGGTAAAATCCCGGCAGCAGGTTGACCAGAGAGGATTTGCCGGAACCCGTTCCGCCGATAATCCCCACTGTCTCACCCTTGTTCACCACAAAATCAATATCCTTCAAAGTCTCTGCTCCCGCCCCCAGGTAAGTGAGAGAAACATGATCAAACACCAGATAGGGCTCACCTTGCGTCTTCCGCCCCATAGATGTCTCCACAATCGGTTTCTCCTCCTGTATCTCGAACACTGCCGCCACGCGGTCGGCGCAGGCCAGCGCCTTGGTGATCGTGATAATCAGATTCGCCAGCTTTACAAGCTCCACCAGGATCTGAGACATATAGTTGAGAATCGCCACCACCTCGCCGCGGCTAAGATTCCCGACATTTACCTGGACAGCCCCGGTATAAATCAATACAATAATCGCCACATTCACAATCACATAAGTCACAGGGTTCATGCAGGCGCTGATTTTGCCCACAAACTGCTGCAAATGCAAGAGCGCGGTATTCTCCTCATGAAACTGCGCCTCCTCCTGCTCCTCCCTGTGAAAAGCCCTGATCACGCGCACACCCGTGAGATTCTCCCTGGTAGTGGAGAGCACCTTGTCCAACCCCGCCTGCACCTTCTTATACAGAGGAATCGTGAAAAAAGTAATCCCCATGACCACAATTGCCAACAGGGGAATCGCCACCACAAACACCAGCGCGCATTTCACATCAATGGTAAATGCCATGATCATCGCGCCAAACACGATAATCGGCGAACGCAGGAACAGCCGGAGTACCATATTCACACCGTTCTGTACCTGATTGATATCACTGGTCATGCGAGTAATCAAAGTGGACGTGCCCGCCCTGTCAATATCAGAGAATTCCATATCCTGAATATATCCAAACATGGCATGTCTTAATTTGGTGGAAAGTCCCACCGCCGCTTTCGCCGCAAAAAATTGTGCCGTGACAGACGCCGTAAGCCCTACCACAGCCAGAACAATCAGACAAATCCCCATCTTTAGGATATATCCCCTGTCGCCATTCTCAATGCCGCTGTCAATGATCCCCGCCATCACCAGAGGCACCAGCAGCTCAAAAAACGCCTCCAACAGCTTAAACAACGGAGCCAATACCGACTCCTTCTTATAAGCCTTTAGATAAACCAGCAATTTCTTCATTCCGGACATAGCACTTTCATCCCTCCCGAACTCCCATATCGGCACGCCGCCATACGATACCCCTCCGGCTGGTCAAACTCCTGCCACTCCACACCCTCCAAAGGCTCCGTCATCACATCCTGCTCCACGGTGGCCGCAATTCCCGCTCCGGTGAGCTTGGCGTAAGCTTCCTTTCTGACCCAGGTGCGATAGAATAATTCCTGTCTTTCCCTCTCGCTCCCGCATGCCCGTAGCAGGTCATTTTCCTTCTGGGCAAAAAAACGCTCCGCAATCCGCATATTTTTAAGCGAATGCATTCTCTGTATGTCTATCCCAACTTCCTCTTCCGCCAACGCACAGCACACATACTGCCCTGAATGGGACAGATTGAAATGCAGCATTCCCCCTGCAAAATCCGGCTTTCCATGCTCCCCATAACAATATTCGACCTGAACCGGCTTTTCGCCGCCCAGCATGTCAAGAACCTGCGACACATGAAGACACACGGGATACATCCTAGGATGTATCCCGTGATATGTCTGAGGATGCATCCCCTGGGTCCGCTGCACTGCAAGCTGCAGCAGCAATCCCGCCCCGATTGCAAGATTGCCTGTCTCCCCAGGCTTAAGACGTTTCACCTTCTCCAGCCTGACAGCATCCATATTCTTCATGGCAAGTTCACGCAGGCGCTCCGCCTCCGAATCTTTATTTAATTCCTCCACCGAGAGCAAATAAACTTCCATTTCCCAAATGCCTATTCTTTCACAGCCAGAGCCAATTCCTCCAACTGCGCGGGTTCCACGGGCCCGGGAGCATCGGACATCAGACAGGAAGCGTCCTTCACCTTGGGGAACGCAATCACCTCCCTGATACTCTCCGCCTTCACCAACAACATCACGAAGCGATCCAACCCGATCGCCAGCCCCGCATGGGGAGGCACACCATACTTGAAGGCATCCAACAGGAACCCAAACTGTTCATGTGCCTTCTCCTTCGTGAATCCAAGCGCCTCAAACATACGCTCCTGCACGTCACTCTGGAAGATTCTCACGCTGCCGCCCCCGAGTTCCATGCCATTTAACACAATATCATAAGCTTTCGCCCGCACCTTTCCGGGATCCGTCATCAGCAGCTCCAAATCCTCCTCCATCGGCATGGTGAAGGGATGGTGCATCGCCACATATCTCTCTTCCTCGTCGCTCCACTCAAACTGAGGAAACTCTGTCACCCACAAAAAATCAAATCGATCCTCGTCTATCATCCCCAATTGCTTCGCCACCTCAACGCGCAGCGCCCCCAACACGGAATAGACGATTTTTAATCTGTCCGCAGCAAACAAAAGCAAATCCCCCGGCTCTCCCTGCATGGCAGTCACCAGCTTTTTCAACTCCTCCTCTGTCATAAACTTTGTAAAGGAAGATTTATAAGACCCGTCCGGCATCACAGAGAGATATGCCAGTCCCTTGGCGCCATAACCCTTCGCAAACTCCACCAATGCGTCAATCTTCTTTCGGGGCATTTCTGCCTGTCCCTTCACATTGATGCCGCGGACACTGCCGCCTGATTCCAGAGCGCCGCTAAACACTCCAAAGCCACACCCCTTCACCGTTTCCGATACATCCGTCAGCTCCATCCCGAAACGGGTGTCCGGCTTGTCTGAACCAAAGCGATCCATGGCTTCCTGCCAGGTCATACGCTTGATGGGAAGCTGTACCTTAAGACCTATGGCATCCTCACACACCTTCGCCACCATACGCTCGGTAGCGTCAATCACGTCATCCACGTCCACAAAGGACATCTCCAAATCCACCTGTGTAAACTCCGGTTGGCGATCCGCCCGCAAATCCTCATCCCGGAAGCATTTTGCAATCTGAAAATACCTGTCATATCCGGAACACATTAAAAGCTGTTTGAAAATCTGGGGGGACTGGGGCAAAGCATAAAAGCATCCCGGATGCACACGGCTTGGCACCAGATAATCCCTCGCGCCCTCAGGAGTGGATTTGTTCAGAATAGGGGTCTCAATCTCCAAGAACCCTTCCTCGCTCAAAAAAGCTCGGATCGTCGTGGCAATCTTACTTCTAAGAATCAGATTGCGCTGCAAATCCGGCCTTCTCAGATCCAGATACCGGTATTTCAGGCGCAGCTCCTCCTTGGTCTTAGAATCCGCCTCAATAGGAAAAGGAGGAGTCTCTGCCTCGGAGAGAATCCGAAGCTGCTCTGCGCGGATCTCGATCTCGCCCGTGGCCAGATTCTCATTCACAGCACCCTCGCGCTTGGATACCTTGCCCACGACCGCTACCACAAACTCGCTACGAAGCCTCTCCGCCTTTGCGAAGTTCTCCCCGCCGCAATCCTTCTCCTCAAAAATCACCTGCAGGATTCCCGCCCTGTCGCGCAAATCCACAAAAATAAGTCCGCCTTTATTCCTCTGCTTCTGCACCCATCCCATGACCGTGACCGTCTCGCCGATATTCGCCGCCGAAAGCTCCCCACAGCGGTGAGTGCGTTTTAAACCCTTCATTGATTCTGCCATTGTACCCGACCTCGTTTCTATTTATTGATTGTAGCTATCCAAAGTATGAATCAGTTCTTAAGCGCCTCCCGATAGAACTCCTCAAACTCCTCATAGCCCTCTTGCCGCAATTGTTCCTTCTGGAACTTCTTATTATTGTTCATCCTTGCCACCAATACCTGTGTCCCATCCCGTCTGGCCGCTTGCGCCTTGGTGATCACTTGGCACAAAGCCTCGCCGGACACGCCCTTCTCCACCAAGTATGCCACTTGCTTGGGGTGGGTGGGCACCTGGAACCCACTCTCCAGCAAGAGGAGCACGATACGCTCAAATCCAATGGAAAACCCGCATGCCGGAACATCCTGCCCCGTGAACTTGCCCACCATCTTGTCATAACGCCCACCGCCGCCACAGCTTCCGCCGAACTCCGGCATGGCAATCTCAAAAATCGTCCCTGTATAATAACTCATGCCCCGCACCAGCGTGGGGTCAAACACCAGCTCAAAGGTGTCCGCCTTGGTCGCCCGGACGCTGGCAAGAATCTCCTGAAACGAATCCATAGTGTCACTGTCCAGATAATCCCCCAACTGTTCTATCAGGCATTTTACCCCGTCAGCGGCCTCCTCCACCGCCGCAAAAAGCCCCAGATACTTATCGCACTGCTCTTCGTTGTGACCGTTCTCCAAAAGCTCCGCCTTCACGCCGTCCATCCCGACCTTGTCCATCTTGTCCAAGGTGATAAACACACCCTCGTAATCCTCCTCGGCAAACCCCGCATATGCCGCCATCGCCTTCAAAATCCTTCTGTCATTGATGCGAATCTGAAAATTCTTGAACCCCAGCTTACTGACAGTGGTAGTCGTCGCCAGTATCAGCTCAATTTCCGCAAGATTAGAGGGCTCTCCCAAAATATCAATATCACACTGCATAAACTGACGGTAACGCCCTCTCTGAGGATTGTCCGCCCGCCACACGTTCCCGATCTGCAATGCCTTGAAAGGCATGGGAAGCTGCGCCGCGTTGTTGGAATAAAAGCGCACCAGAGGAACCGTCAGATCATACCGAAGTCCGGAATCCACCAAATCCTCCTCCGTGGCTGCTGCCTCCAAATTCAGCTTCTGACCCCTTTTTAAAATCTTGAAAATCAACTTTTCATTATCGCCCCCCTGCTTATTGCTGAGATTGGCAATATTCTCCACGCAGGGAGTCTCAATGGAGGTAAAGCCAAACTGCCCGTAGGTCTCCTTGATCACGTTGATCACATAATCCCGAATCTGCATCTCGCGGGGCAAAATATCCTTCATGCCCTTGGTGGGCTTCTTGCTCAGTGCCATAACTATCTGTCCTTTCTACGTCGATTGCTGATAAACAAACCTTTTTACATGATACATTTTTTAATCCCAACTGTCAATATTTGGTCTGCTGAATCATTCCGCTGTAAAATATCACACAGTCCCATAGTTGTTAATAGTTTCCGACTTGCAAGTCAAAAACTCTTTAATTTCTATATTTTTCGACCTCAAAGTCTATAAGTTCTATTCTTTTAAAAAAGGCTGTCCTTCGACAATCACATATGAGATTGTAATTGTGTTTTTCATATAGTATACTTTTTGATATAATCACAAAAAAGCAGTCTTAAAATTAACAGGTGGAAAAATGGCAGAAGGCAAATTATGTGCTCTGGTGTCCTGAAGATTTCCCCGAAAATGTAAGGATTGAATGGAAATTCCAACCTAGCAAGGGGCGACAGCGCTTTCCCTGTCACCCCGTGGAATATTGTTTATTAATTATTAGATTTCAAAATCTTCTGAATGAAAATTGCTGTAATATCGTCCCCTGATAGCTATAAACTTCAACACGCAATAGTCCGGATCTGTGACACCGCCCTTGTAATACATCGTATCACCTGCCCGCCATATCCGCTCTTTGGCTTCACTTGTTTCCAAAACTTCTACCGTTCCTATCAGGCTCACGCCACGGAAGAAACGTCTGTCCACAAAATAGATACTTGCTTTCGGGTTCTCACGAAAATATTTTACTTTATTTGATGATGTATTCGTACTAAACCAAAATACTTTGATACCTTGGCGTTCTCTCGGTTTCAGCATTGCCTTCGTAATCGGAAATCCCTCTGTGTCAACATAACTGATAAAAGTTGTGCTGGATTTATCTACTAATTTTCCTATTGTTTTTTCTGAATCCTTCATCATTGCAAAACCCCTCCCGTTTTTATTTTCATTATAACAGGGAGAGGTTTATTTGTATATTACACACTTTTTTGTATGTATCTATATCAATCCTTTATTTTTCAAAAAATCTTCCTTGCCGTCCTCTTTCATCAATTCGATGCCAATTTCCTGCATGGCAATAACAACATTTAACATTCGCTTGCCCTTGTCTGTGAGCGAATATTCCACTTTCAGCGGGTATCCGTCAAACTGTTCTTTCTGCACCATTCCGAAATCCTGTAATTCTCCCAAATGTTGCAGCAGCATTTTTTGTCCAATTCCGACGATGTCATTTTGCAAAGCAGCTAAAGAAGCGGCGCCTTTTCCCAACTGCCATAATATGATAGGTTTCCATTTCCCACGGATAATATCATGGGTTAGTTCCAATGGGCATGTATAGCTGTCGCGTACTTTCACCCCGATTACCTCCCTGATGTGCCTTATTTAATAAGCAATATGTTCTTTGTGATATTGGATAAAATCTTTCTTCTGAAAATCCGGCAGATATCCGTATTCATCTAAAATCAACTGAATCATTGCAACAGTTCTCGCTTGGGTATTCATACTTTTGGTCGGATTAAACTCAATATCTGTAAAATAATTATAATTTGAAATTGCATTGATTTCATCGATTGCAAGTGATTGCTTTACAGCAGAAATATAGATGAAATCATAAAATACCGTTTTGGGATTCAGCGGAAAATCCTCCTGTTGATAGCGAAACGCTTTCAGCTTCCCAGAATTATGCAGCCTTTCATCACGCTTGGCTTCTTTGGGTAACACATCAAGCAAATCGAGATATGGACCACCGTTTTCAAAAACCTTAGCACTCTGAAAAATATTCTCAAGCGCATAGTTGTTTAACCGGAGATTGAACGCACTTAGTTTCACTCCAATCGGGTCTTTACTCTTAGTGCTGATTTCCAATGGTTTCGCGTTTGCATCCACTTCCCTAATTGCATTATGTAGGCTTTCTATGGACTTTTGCTTTTGAGATACTGCAAAACCCGGAAACCATTCAAACGAATATGTTTCACTAATCACTTTTCCTTGACGAATAAAAAAAGCAGGTCGTTTTGCCATGATATTCCTCCAAAATAGATTGACATGATTATTGTTTTAAGGCAAAGAATATTTTAACACATGAACTTTCCAATGTCATCCCTATTCTGCCCCAAAGATTGCCTCTGTTTCTCAATTATCTACTTTGAGGATATTGTCAACCACAAACCGAATTTCTTTTTCTGACTGTTCCATGGCATTCCATTCATCCATTTGGGCAGAATTTTCCGGATCAAATTGCAAGTCACTTGCATACATAATGACATAAGTCGCCTTCTCCGTTGCAAATAGATATCGACCGATTCCGGCAATACCGGATTGTTCAAATTCTTCCACTGACATGCAGTAGTCGGTATATTGGAATATATAAAAGAGCGTTCCCCGATATAATACCTCACCGGACTCATCAGTTGGTGTTTGTGCGTCATACACGGATTTCACACAAAACTCCCACATAGTAGAATTGTTTGGTACAAAAATATCTTCAATTACCTCGTATTTACCTTTCCAGCTATCAGGCAAAATCAGTGTAAGCCCAATTTCCTCCATCACAACTGTTTCCTGTTCTATCGGCACCTCGACAATAACTTCATGCGCAAAGGCTATTGCACCTGCGCTAAAGCTGGAAACCATAAGAACCAAAGCCGCTGCAGCCGTCAAAAGCTGCCGAATCCTTTTCTGGCGGTGCTGTGATGTATAATCAGGGATTGTCTCTGCCTGCTGAACAAGCCTGTCATCAATGTTTCCGATATGTTCTGAAAGTTGCTTTTGATTCATAATTCAATACCCTCACTTTCTAAATACTTTCTTAACTTCTGGCGCATTTCGTATAACATGGATTTCACCTTACTCTGTGTAAAACCCGTGCTTTTACAAATGTTTTCAATAGAGTCAAAATACCAGTATCGCCTGATGAAAACATTTCTCTTTTCTTCGCTCTGATGCCAAAGGAATTTCGTAATCGTGGTTTCTATACGCTTTGTTTCAACTTCCGATTCAACACTTTCCGTTCCCGATACACAATCACCTAATTCCTCTAAAGAGGTAATTGCCGCGGGATTTCTTTTTGACGCAGAAATGTATTCATACCTTTTTAATGCAAGATTTCGCGTGATTCTGCTGACAAAGGCTGAAAACCTGTTCGGACGCTCATTCGGAATTGCATTCCATACGGCAAAATATGTATCATTCACACATTCTTCGCTATCCTCATAACTTGAAAGAATATTCCGTGCGATATGTGTGCATAATCCACCATATTTCAGAGATGTTTCCCTGATTGCCTCCTCCCTCCGTTCCCAATACAGTTCTACAATTTTGTTATCGTCCATATGAGTTTCCCTCCCCATATTATATAGTGAAAGCCGCTTTCACTATATAAGTACGGTTTTCTCGCTGTAGGTTGTAAATAAAATAAAAAAATTATGCAGTGCAGACTGTGGAAGATGACATGTATGATGGTTTCGATTTTATAAAGGTCAGCGTTTATGAAACGGAAAACAATACCTTAGTTGACTGTTTTTATCCGGCAAGAGCCTGGGATTTCTGGGGAATCTGCTGGGAGAATGATACTTATAATATCTGGATACAGTCTGCAGATATCGGCATTTACTGCTATAAATATGCAGATATGAAATGGGAAATAGACATATCAGCAGAGCGCCCAGAGTATATCATATCCAAATATGAAAAACTAGACGTAGTTAGTGAGAGTCAAGATGCTGTCCAATGATTTTTTCCATCCAGATCATATTATACCAGCGTCCAAATTTATATCCGCATTTATGGAATTCCCCAACTGTTGAAAAGCCAAGATGTGCATGAAACTCTGCGCTGTTCCTGTTGAGGTATTCGTCCTCCGTATCCGGATAACCGATACAGGCATACAGATTCAAAATTCCCATTCTGCCTAATCTGGCTTCCAATTCTTCATATAGTTTCCTGCCCAAACCACATTTCAGTGCTGTGTGATCCAGATAGATTGTCAACTCACAGGACCAGCCATAAGCAGCCCTGCCCACAAAAGGCCCTGCGTATGTGTAACCCTGAATCACCCCATCCTTTTCAACCACAAGATAAGGATATCGTTTCATGGTATTGGTCATACGTGTTTGAAATTCTGCGAGCGTTGGCACATCGTACTCGAAAGAAATCGCTGTATGCTCAACATAATATGCGTAAATCTCCAAAATGCGTTGTGCATCTTCAAGCTTTGCATCTCTGACTATAATCTTATCCATAAATTTATCATCCTCCGTAAATCCTGATTTCTCTTCCTCTCTCAATAGCAGAATTATACTTTAAATTTTGCAAATTTCCATATAACTGATATTTTAGAACGATATGTCAAGGGCATAATGAAAATACTAAAGAATGCCCGAAAATCCAATATTTTCAAGCACTCCTGCAATACACTTATTCAATTATTTTTCATGCCCTGCATATCCTTTTCTATCAAACGGATAATTTTGTCATTCATGGTTTCTATACGCTCTGACGCTGTGTTACCTATTATACTGTGATTGTGGTAATAGTCATTACAAAAAATGAATATTGCTAATTAGAAAAAGCTGCATTATACACATCGTTCTGCTCTTTCAAATGTGTGACATATCCAATAGGCAATTTATTTTCAGTTGCTTCAACAATTTTCCTTGCCCCATCTTCACCAAAAGCACCACAAAGTTCAATACACCCCACACCTTCACTCTGCAATCTGCGTGCCACTTTCATTGCATCCTCAATACTTGCGACACCAATAATCTGAGCCATACCATTATGAATTTCAGCTTTATCTGACTTATCATCAAAGTTGCCCATAATCAAATATGCAAATTTCATGTTAATATCCTCCAAATTTGTATTTCTTATAGAATACCACAATCATACTCACATTTCTATTAAAATTTATTGGTGCGGACGGTGTTCCTTTCATACTCTGTGATACTGTTTTTGTCTAATCACTAATATGTGGTTTCCATTTTCCTTTGTAGAAATGTACCCATGTGATAATACATCCTAATCCCCACCCAAATAAAGCATTCCACCAAATCATACGATAGCCGATCGCAGGAATCTCTTGTAAGGTATAAGTTGAAATAACACGGACTGCTAATGCACTTGTCGCAACAAAGGTAGAATAGAGTGCGTTGTTTGCCCCTTGAAATAGACCTAAAAGCGGAAAATAGGAAGCAAAAGGAATTAAACAAATTGCTACACACCTAACATGGGAAACGCAATAACCGGCAGCAGCCGGACCTAATCCAAATACAGCTACAATGGGCTTAGCAAAGGCAAATATGACTGACAGAATACAGATAGAAATTATTTCGGAAATGATAACCGTATGCTTTGCGCCGGTCATAACCCTGTCAATGCGTCCCGCACCAATATTCTGCCCTGTATATGTGCTTTGTGTTGTCATTAACGCATTAGCAGGGAGCGTCATGTAAGTTTCTATTTTTTGTGCTACGGAAAAAGACGCTGTCATGGCTTCGCCGTAACTGTTGACTGCCCGTTGGATAAAAATAAAACCAATCGATACAATCAGCTGTTGTAATGCCATAGGAAACCCCGCTTTTAATGTCTTTTTTGCTAATGACCATTCAAAAATAAATTCTTTCGGCTTGAAGCGGAACAAAGGGTACTTTTTAATCATATAGAGAAAGCCCGCCACACAGGAAATTGCTTGTGCTATATTGGTAGCAATAGCAGCACCGACAACGCCCATTTGAAAATTGTAAACAAATACAATATCAAGCACGATATTGATGACGCTTGCAATCAGAAGAAAATACAAGGTTGCTTTGCTGTCTCCAATTCCACGAAGAATAGCTGCGATAATGTTGTAACCAAACTGAAATAGAAGTCCCAGTGCATAAATTTTGAAATAAGTATCTGCCATAGATAACAGGCTTTCCGGCGTTGCCAGAATGTATTTCAAGGCAAAGCGGCTAATCAATACACCAACCGCTGTTGCCACAATCCCCATACCGAGCATAACAAGGAGAGAGGATAATGCCTGTCTGCGCATTTCCTGTTCTTTGCCTGCACCAAAAAGCTGTGCAATCAATACACAAGCCCCGGCAGAAAAACCGTTTGCCAGTGCCAAGAAAACCAATGTCAGCACACCGCAGGCACCAACGGCGGCTAGTGAAGTTTCTCCGGCAAAATTACCTACAATGATCGTGTCCGCCGTATTATAAAATTGTTGAAGCA
>CAMWLG010000048.1 GCA_947175035.1 uncultured Lachnospiraceae bacterium
ACGGGCTGCGGGCGCTCTGGATGACCATTAAGGGCTTTGGCATCCGCAGTATCGATGATTCCAGGGAGGGTGTGGAGAGGTTTCTGCGAAGAAACCCTGCGACCAGCGTGGTGGCGGTGGCGGCGGACGGTTCCGTCGTGGGAGGTATTCTCTGTGGTCATGACGGCAGGAGAGGCTGTCTGTATCATGTCTGCGTGCGGGAGGATTATAGAAGACTTGGCATCGGCAAAGCCATGGTGGTACATTGTATGAATGCGTTAAAGGCGGAGCAGATCAACAAGGTCAGCCTGATCGCGTTCACCGTGAATGATGTGGGAAACGCGTTCTGGAATTGTATCGGTTGGACGAGGAGAGAGGACTTGAATTACTATGATTTTACCTTGAACGAAGAGAATATTACGGCGTTTAACCAGTAGAGATATCACAGAAAAGAGGTATAAAGATGGAGATTCGGCAGATTGAGGGCGGTGTGACCGCAGCGAAGGGCTTTGAGGCAGCAGGCGTGGAGGCGGCTGTCAAATATCAGAACAGAAAGGACATGGCGCTGATCTACAGCACTGTTCCCTGCAAGGTGGCGGGAACCTTTACCAGCAATGTAGTGAAAGCGGCTCCCGTGCTCTGGGATAAAAGGGTTGTGGAGAGTTCTCCTTTTGCCCAGGCGGTGGTGGTGAATTCCGGGATTGCCAATGCCTGCACCGGAAAGCAGGGCATGGATGCCTGCGAGGCGGAGGCGAGAAAGGCGGGAGAGCTTTTGAATATTCCCGCGGATGCCGTGCTGGTGGGATCCACGGGTGTGATCGGCATGCAGCTTCCCGTGGAGAGACTCAACCAGGGCATTGAGAAGCTTGTGGCGGCAAAGGCAGACACCTTGGAGGCGGGCTTGGAGGCCGCGAAAGCGATTATGACCACCGACACGGTTCACAAGCAGATTGCCGTGCAGATAGAAGTTTCCGGCAAGACAGTCACCATAGGGGCTATGTGTAAGGGGTCCGGCATGATTCACCCTAATATGTGTACCATGCTGGCCTATGTGACCACAGATGCCAATATTTCAAAAGAGATGCTGCAAAAGTGTGTCAGCGACGTGGTTGTGGACTCCTTTAACATGATCAGCGTGGACGGGGATACTTCCACCAACGACACGCTGTTGGTGTTGGCAAACGGGTTGGCAGGCAATGAGGAGATCGTGGCGGAGGGGGCGGATTATGAGGCCTTCCATGAGGCGCTGCGTTTTATCGCGACCTATCTTGCCCGTAAGATGGCGGGGGACGGAGAGGGGGCGACTGCGCTCTTTGAGACCAAAGTGGTCAATGCCCGAACCAAGGAGGAGGCGAGGATTCTTGCCAAATCCGTTATTTGTTCTTCGCTTTCCAAGGCGGCGATCTTTGGGCATGACTGCAATTTTGGGAGATTTCTGTGTGCATTGGGATATGCCGGCGTGGATTTTGACCCGGAAAATGTGGATTTATTCTTTGAAGGTAATGGGAAGCGAATCCAGGTATACGGCGAGGGAAGTCCCTGTGAATACAGCGAGGAGGAAGCGACAGAGCTTTTGTCCGCACCGGAGGTGACGGTGTTCGTGGATATGCATATGGGAACCTGTGAGGCCACCGCCTGGGGCTGTGATTTAAGTTATGATTATGTGAAAATCAATGCGGATTACCGCTCATAAACCATTATGGAAGAAAAGTGAGGACGATCATGGAAAAGGATATGGAAGCAGTGCTGAAAAAGGCGGAGGTGCTCATAGAGGCGCTCCCCTATATTCAACAATTCAACCGCAAGATTATTGTGGTGAAATACGGCGGCAGCGCCATGAGCAATGAGGAATTGCAAAAGAATGTCATCAAGGATGTGACATTGTTAAAGCTTGTAGGATTCAAGCCTATCATTGTCCATGGAGGCGGCAAGGAGATCAGCCGCTGGGTGGGTAAGGTAGGCAAGGAGGCAAAGTTTGTGAACGGTCTGCGCGTCACGGACGAGGAGACCATGGAGATTGCTGAGATGGTGCTGGGCAAGGTGAACAAAGGTCTTGTGACTATGGTGCAGGAGCTGGGCGTCAAGGCTGTGGGCATCAGCGGCAAGGATGGCGGGCTGCTCCAGGTGGAGAAAAAGTACGCGGATGGGGAGGATATCGGTTTCGTGGGCAATATCACGGATGTGAACCCCAAGGTCTTGTATGACCTGTTGGAGAAGGATTTTCTGCCGATTGTGGCTCCCATCGGTTTGGATGAGCATTTTCAGACTTATAATATTAACGCAGATGATGCGGCCTGTGCCGTGGCGAAGGCGGTGGGCGCGGATAAGCTGGTGTTTTTGACGGATATCGAGGGGCTCTACAAGGATGTGGACGACAAGGATTCCTTTATCTCGAGATTGACTGCCAGTCAGGCGGATGAGTTGATTGCGGGGGGATATATCGGCGGGGGAATGCTGCCGAAACTGTCCAATTGTACTTCCGCGATCCGAAACGGCGTCAACAGGGTGCATATTTTGGACGGGCGCATTCCCCATTGTCTGTTGTTGGAGATATTTACCAATCAGGGCGTGGGAACGGCGATTATTGCCGACGAGGACAGGGACAGTATCAGCGAGGCAAGAAAGCCCTTGTAAGATATTTTTTGAAAGAAAGGCATGGTTATTATTTATGGAAATGGATATGAAGGAATATATTGAGCAGGCGGAAGCGGCGCTGCTTCACACCTATAACCGTTATCAGATTGTGTTGGACAGGGGAGAGGGTGTGTATCTGTATGATATGAACGGCAAGAAATATCTGGACTTTGTGGCAGGTATCGCCGTGTTTGCCCTGGGGTATCATTATCCCGGGTATGACGAGGCTTTGAAGGGGCAGATTGACAAGCTGATCCACACCTCTAATTACTATTACAACAGTCCGGCGATCGAGGCGGCGAAAAAGGTGAAAAAGATATCCGGCATGGATCGGGTGTTCTTCACCAACTCCGGGGCGGAGGCTGTGGAGGGAGCGATCAAGGCTGCAAGAAAATACGCATGGTTGAAGGACGGGGGGCATGATCACGAGATTATCGCAATGAACCATTCTTTCCATGGAAGGACCATGGGGGCATTGGCGGTCACCGGCAACCCGAAGTACAGGGAGCCCTTTGAGCCTTTGATCGGCAGCGTGAAATATGCCGAGTTAAACGATTTTGACAGTGTATTGAATTGCGTGACGGATAAAACCTGTGCCGTGATTCTGGAGCCCGTGCAGGGGGAGGGCGGTTTACGTCCCGCCGGGCAGGAGTTTTTACAAAAGCTTCGCGCATTATGTGACGAGAGGGATATTCTGCTCATCTTTGACGAGATACAGTGTGGAATGGGAAGAACCGGTTATATGTTCGCATGGCAGCGCTATGGCATCAAGCCGAATATCATGACCAGCGCCAAGGCATTGGGCTGTGGAGTGCCTGTGGGGGCATTTATGATGACGGAGCGCGTGGCGCAAAATTCCCTGACCAGCGGGGATCATGGAACTACTTACGGAGGCAATCCCCTGGCCGCGGCAGCAGTGGACAAGGTGCTGGAAATCTATGAGAGGGATCATATTGTGGATCATGTGTGTCAGGTTGCGCCCTATCTCGAGAAGCGGCTGCAGGAGCTGACGGACAAGTATGACTGTATCACGGAGCGCAGGGGTGTTGGGCTGATGCAGGGGCTTGTGTTTGATCATCCTGTGGGTGAGACGATCACGAGGGCGTTGGAGAAGGGACTGCTTCTCATCAATGCCGGGCCTGATATTATCCGTTTTGTGCCGTCTTTGATTATCACAGAGAAGGATATTGACGAGATGATTGCGATTTTGGACACTTGTATCGAAGGATAGGGAGCGGATACATGCATTTTAAGAAGAGAATTCGAGCTGTTATTATAGTGGTGCTTTTGACTGCGATGGTGATTTATGGCGCCACCAGACAGATGGCGGTGAGGGATACCCAAGCGGGATTCAATGCCAGGAACAGGGATAAGGAAACTATTTATTTCTGGTACACGGATGAGAGTATGACAAGTTTTATCAACAGCGCCGCGGTGAATTTCGGAGAGCGGGAGGGTGTGCGCGTGATTCCCGTGCTCACCTCTGAGGGGGAATATTTGGAGGCGGTGAATCGGGCTTCGCTTCACTCGGAGCAGGTGCCGGATTTATATCTGATAGGCAATGACTCTCTGGAAAAGGCGTTTCTTGCAGGGCTTGCAGGTGAGATCATGGATGCGGGGGCGGTGTGCAATTCGGATAACTTCCCGCAGGCGGCGCTGACCGCAGTGAGCTATCATGGGAAAAATATTGCTTATCCGCTGTACTATGAGACTACCGCGCTGCTCTACAATCAGACATACTTGGACGAGTGGGCTGCCCAGCAGGAGGAAAAGGAGGAGCCTTCGGACGAGGGGGAGTCGGATTGGGTGCCCCCGGAGGATGGAATCCCTGCCTCTGTGGATGATATCCTGGGGATTGCGGACAGCTTTGACCTGCCCGAGGGTGTGGATGGCGTCATGAAATGGGATGTGTCTGATATTTTGTATAATTATTGGGTTGTGGGAGCATATATGGTCATGGGGGGACCAGCAGGGGATGATGAAGGTATGATAGACATCAACAATCCACAGACGGTCGAATGTCTGGAGGTTTACAAGGCCCTGAACCAGTTCTTTTCCATGGAAACGGACACCGTAACGTATACTTCTGTGATTCAGGAATTTATAGACGGCAAAATCATGTTTACCGTGGCGACCACGGATGTCATCCGACGGTTGGAGGAGGCGAAGGCGGACGGGAGCTTTGGCTATGAGTATGGAATCACCACCATGCCTGGGGTGAGCGGGGAGCTTGACAGTGCGTCTCTGTCCGTGACGGGAGCGGTGGCGATCAATGACTATTCCGGGCATCGGGAATTGGCGAATCGATTTGCGGCTTATCTGGTGGATGAATGTGCGGAGGATCTCTATGAGAGGACGGGGAAGCTGGCTGCCAGAAGGAATACGGATATAGACAATGGACCCGCCCAGATATTCAAGATAGAATATGAGGACAGCGTTCCAATGTCCAAGCTGATGGAGACAGGGAATTTCTGGCTTCAGATGGAAGTTTTATTCTCCAAGGTATGGAATGGTGCGGATGTGGAGCCCCTGTTGGCGGAATTGGCGGAGCAAATCGCAGGGCAGACAGCCGGGGAGTGAATAGAGAAACCAATCATGGGACAAGATAGGAACATGGAAAATCTTCACAATATATTGTGGATTGGAAGGGAGTATCGAGTCATATGATTGGTTTTTTGATTGCATTGATATCGGGAGTGTTGATGAGCGTACAGGGGGTGTTTAACACACAGGTCACAAAGTCGTCTGCCATATGGAGCGCCAGTGCCTTTGTCCAGTTCACAGCGCTGCTCGTCTGTCTGGGGGCATGGCTTTGTACGGAGCGGGGCTCGCTTTTGGAGGTGTTTTCCGTGCAGCCCAAATATATGCTGCTGGGGGGCGCTATCGGTGCGTTCATCACCTACACGGTGATTCGGAGTATGGATATGCTGGGACCCGCCAAGGCGGTCATGCTGATCGTGGTGGCACAGCTTGCGGTGGCATATGTCATTGAGCTGTTCGGCTGGTTTGGAGTGGAGAAGCAGCCATGGGAGTGGAGAAAGGCGATTGGCATGGCTGTGGCGGTGATAGGAATTGTAATCTTCAAATGGAAATAAAAAATTAAGAAATTTTTGCGAATGAACCTTGTAAATCCAAAGCGTTTATTTTACAATGAGTATTGTCAGCAATAAATTACAAAAGACAATTCCTTCCCTCACGGGATCCGCGAGATGGGTCGGAAAGGGAGGAATATGGAACAATATAATACGAAAAAGAAGCAGGGAGCGTCAGAGACGTTTTCGGGTATTGCGGACAGAGTGCTTATGGGCGCTGTCGCAGTTTTATTGTGTGCTTTTTGGGCAGGCTGCGGGGAGAAGGACAGGGCGCTTGCCATTCCGTTAGGGGAGATGGTCGCGGAGGATGTTCGGGCGGAAGCCGTGGGAGGAGACTCTGATGGGATGGAGTCTGCGTCGGCCCAAAATCAGGAGCAGGCAGTGGATTCGGCATCAGGGGCTGTAGCTCAGACCATGATTTATGTCCATGTATGCGGGGCGGTGAACGCACCGGGAGTCGTGGAGATCCCCGAGGGAAGCCGCGGGCAGACGGCGCTTGAGGCGGCGGGTGGTTTTGCGGAGGACGCGGCGGAGGATGCCGTGAATCTGGCGGAGGTACTGCGGGACGGTATGCAGTTGTATTTTCCAACGAAAGAGGAGAGTGTAGCATGGATCATGCAGCAACAGGCGGAGAGTGAGGGGTTGATCAACCTCAACACTGCGGGAGTGGAGGCTCTATGCACGCTGCCGGGGATTGGGGAGGCCAAGGCCAGGGCGATCGTGGCATACCGGGAGGCGAACGGCGCTTTTGAGCGTGTGGAGGATATCATGCAGGTATCCGGCATCAAGGAGAGTGCTTATAATAAAATCAAAGATCTTGTGGTGGTCAAATAAAACATATAAATCAGAAAATTGGCTGTGAATGTGAGAGGGAGTAAAATGGCGGAGAAGAGGGTGCTGGTGGTAGACGACGAGAAGCTGATCGTGAAAGGGATTCGTTTCAGTCTGGAACAGGATGATTTGAAGGTAGATTGTGCCTATGACGGGGAGGAAGCCTTGGAGTATGCCAGAAACAATCAATACGATATCATTCTCTTGGATGTGATGCTGCCCAAACTGACCGGGTTCGAGGTCTGCCAGCAGATTCGTGAGTTTTCCAGTGTGCCAATCATCATGCTCACTGCCAAGGGGGATGATATGGACAAGATTCTCGGGCTGGAATACGGCGCGGATGACTATATTACAAAACCATTTAACATCTTGGAGGTAAAGGCGCGCATCAAGGCGATCATGCGGCGCGTGGAGTCTAAGACAAACGTGAAGGAGACTCAAAAGTTTTTGGAGAGAGGAGATGTACAGCTGGACTGCGAGGGCAGGAGAGTGTACATTAATGGTCAGGAAATCAGCCTTACAGCTAAGGAATTCGAGGTGTTGGAGCTTCTGATGAACAATCCCAACAAGGTATATGGCAGGGAGGCGCTCCTGCGTCTGGTCTGGGGGGAGGATTATCCTGGGGACGTGCGCACGGTGGACGTACATATCAGACGACTGCGCGAGAAGATTGAGGAAAACCCCAGCGAGCCCAAGTATGTTCACACCAAATGGGGCGTTGGCTATTATTTTATGAATGAGTAGTGTATGATACACTTGTATGGTACAGTACATTTGCAGGGCGTGTGATGGAAAAGATACGAAAATTAATTGAACATGTGCGGCAGAAGATGCCCATAAAGAGCCTGCGACTGCAGATATTTGCCACTGTCTTGGTGGTGGGGATCGTGCCCGGCATCATTGTGGGGGCGGGCATCGTGCAGAACTATGAGGATCGCTCGGTGGAGCGTCGTATTGCCACGGTGCAGAACCAGCTTAAAATTGTCGCAAACCACTTGATCACCAATGCATATATGGCGAATTACCTGTCGGAGGAGCAGACCTATCGGGCTTCTAGGGATGTCATTGACGCAGAGCTGGAGATGCTGTCCAATCTGTATGAGGGCCGCGTGATGATCATCAACAGCAATTTTAAGGTGGTGAAAGATACTTATGGTATCAGTGAGGGCAAGATTATCATCTCGGAGGAGGTCATCAAGTGTTTTCAAGGGGAAAATATATCTCACTATGCCCCGGAGCATGGTTATATCGAGATGACAACCCCCATCATGGATACCACGGCGAACTCTTCCCAGGGCGGTGTGGTGGCGGGCGTGATGCTTACCAGCATTTCCAATGACAGTATTGTGACTATGATGGAAGTGTTAAACCGACGCGTGGTGATTATCGAAACACTTCTCGCACTGGTGATGGTGACACTGGCGATCGTTCTGTCAGTGGTGATGACGAGACCCTTTAACCGCATCACTCAGGCGATTCAGGATGTCAATGCGGGGTACAGCGACAAAAGTATCTCCGTGCCTGACTATGCGGAGACAGTGCATATCGTGGACGCATTTAACCAACTGTTGGGACGAATGAGGGCGCTGGATGAGTCGAGACAGGAGTTTGTGGCAAACGTGTCCCACGAGCTTAAGACCCCCATGACCTCCATCAAGGTGTTGGCGGACTCTCTGTTGATGGAACAGAATGCTTCTGCACAGCTTTATCGGGAGTTTTTGGAGGATATCGTGTCCGAGATCGACAGGGAGAACCGGATTATTACGGATTTGCTGGCGTTAGTCAAGATGGACAAAAAGGTACAGGATATGAGTATCACGTCGCTGAATATCAATGATTTGGTAGAGTTGATACTGAGGCGTCTGCGTCCTATCGCGCGCAAAAAAGATGTGGAGGTTGTGTTTGAGAGTATGCGCCCTGTGGTGGCGGAGGTGGATGAGGTCAAAATGACTTTGATCATGACCAACCTTGTGGAAAACTCCATCAAATACAACAAGGAGCATGGCTGGGTCAAGGTGGAGCTGGATGCTGACCATCAATTCTTCACTTTCAAGGTCAGCGATTCCGGCATCGGTATTCCCGAGGAGTCGTTGGCGCACATCTGTGAGCGTTTTTATCGGGTAGATAAATCCCATTCCCGGGAAATCGGCGGGACGGGGCTGGGTCTGGCGATTACCAAGAGCGCAGTGCTTCTGCACAGGGGCACCCTTTCCGTGGACAGTGTGGAGGGCGAGGGCACCAGCTTCGTGGTGAAAATCCCGTTGATTTATATTGTGTCATAGGTATATGCCTGCGTCCGGATGGGGATTGCGGCAGGAATGGAGATAAATGTGAGAAAGGTTATTGTGGTGCTGGGATGTATCCTGCTCTTTGCGGGGCTGGCCGCATGCGGGGAGACAGAGCCGGAGGATGCCAATGTATATCAGATTTATACAGTGAACAATTCCGAGACGAAGGTGGAAAGTCATTCTTATGTCATGCAGGCGAGTGAGGAAGAAGCCATGTTGGAAGAGCTGACGGCTTGTCTTTCCTCCCGTCCGTACAAATTGGAATATAAGGCACCTTTTTCCATGGGATTTGACGTGTTGTCTATGGAGCTCTCGGGAGGAAAGCTTGCGATTGACGTGAGCGCTGCTTATCAGGAGCTTTCCGCCACCACGGAGGTGTTGGTGCGCGCCGCTATCGTGAGGACGTTCACACAGCTTCCCTTCGTCCGCTATGTGGGAATCACGGTGGAGGGGAACCCACTTTTTGACAATGTGGGAGACGTGGTGGGACTGATGAGCGCGGATCTTTTTATTGATAATGACGGCAATGAGATCAACACCTATGAGCTCACCCGGGTGAAACTTTATTTTGCCAATATGGAGGGGGATAAATTGATCGGCGCATACCGTGAGAAATATTATTCCACCAGCATTCCGTTGGAGCGTTTTGTGCTGGACGAGCTGATTGCGGGCCCCAGCGGGGCAGTGGAGGGGCTGTACCCTTCCGTCAATCCGGAGGTCAAAGTGGTCAGTGTCATGACGAAAGACGGAATCTGTTACGTCAATCTGGATGCCAATTTCCTGAATGTGGTAAACAATGTCTCTACAGAGACCTCCATTTATTCCATCGTGAATTCGTTGGCGGAGCTGAGCAATGTGAACAAGGTGCAGATATTGGTGAACGGGGAGGTTCCGGCCAGTTTTAGCAATTCAGTGTACGAGAGAAATTTGGACTGTGTGACTACATTGGATAGATAATTACAAACATAAACAGAAAAATAGCAGAAAATCAGGAGGCGCGTGGATGCGGAGACCATTATTTTGCGGCGCTGTCTGTCTGGTGGCTCTGGTGGCGTTTTGGTATTTTGCGCTGTCTGGAGCCCCGGAGGATGGGCTGTCTGACGGCACGAGAGTCACGGTGGCGGGGCAGGTTTGCCAGAAGAATGAGACATCGTTTATCATCAAGGTGCAGGATATCAGTTCAAATCAGAATCATTCAAGTCAGGACAATTCAAGTCGAAATCATTCCATTCAAAGAGAATTAAATCAGGCGGGGAATAAGCTGCTGTGCGAGTATGAGGCGGTGGATTTCATGATAGGGGAAAATCTTGTCATGGAGGGGGATTTTTATGCCTTTGAGGCAGCCACGAACCAGGGAGAGTTTGACTATGCCCGCTATTATCATTCCCTGGGTTACGCGGGGAGGCTTAGAAAGGTCGTAGTGACAGGACAGGAGCCTTGTGTCCCCGGGGTTCGGGAGACACTCTATCGACTGCGGCGATACTGGGAGACGCGTTTGTATCAAATTTTCCCAGAGAAAGAAGCGTCCATTATGACAGCCATCCTCCTGGGGGATAAATCGGGGGTGAATGAGGAGGTAAAAGCCCAATACAAGAGGAATGGAATCATACATATCCTCAGCATATCGGGGCTTCATATCACGATTCTGGGAATGGGACTTTATAAAATGTTAAAAAGGCTCGGAGTGCCTGCCTGGTTTGCTGCGGTGTGCGGAGGGTTCATTTTGGTATTGTATGGTATCATGACGGGGCTTGGTGTGTCCGTCTGCCGGGCGATCGGTATGTATCTGTTGCGCATGTTGGCGGGACTGTGGGGCAGGACGTATGATATGCTCACCGCCCTCGGCGTGATGGCGGCATTGATGGTCTGCATCCATCCCCCATGGTTGGAGCATATGGGATTCCTGCTGTCCTTTGGGTCGATTCTGGGCGTGGGTATGCTTTTGCCCGCATTGTCGGTTCAAGGGGTGGAGCCTGTGGAAATAAAACGGTATGAGGAGAGCAGATGGCGGCAATATCTGGCAAAGACGTGGGAAAAGACATTAGAGGGATTGCGCCAGGGGATATTGGCGGGAGCATCCATCACATTGACCACGCTGCCCATGCAGCTTTGGTTTTCCTATGAAGTGCCAGTGTATTCTATCTTGTTGAATGTATTGATACTGCCTTTTATGGGCGTTCTGATGGTGACAGGACTGATTGCCATGTGTATTCCGGGGCTTGGCGTCGTAGGGACGGCGGACGTGGTGATTCTCAGGGGATATGAGGGATTATGCAGGTTGTTTGAGAAGCTGCAAAATCCCATGTGGAACCCGGGATGTCCGCAAATCTGGCAGGTGGCGCTATTCTATCTGTTGTGGGGGATCGTGGTGTGGAGCGCACGGTTTGTGGAAAATCAAAAAAAGAGCAAGGCTGCGATTTCCGGCATCAGGCTGGCACAGTTTGTCGCGCTTGCAGCAGCGGTTTTGATGCTCGGGTTGTCCACATCCCGAGAGGACAGGGTGACATTTCTGGATGTGGGACAGGGAGATTGTATCTGTGTCCAGCTTTCTTCTGGGGAGGTGTACTTGTTTGACTGCGGGAGCAGCAGTCGAAAGCGTGTGGGGGAACGGGTTCTGATTCCCTTTTTGAAATATCACGGAATTCAAAGGATTGACGCTATCTTTGTCTCCCATGGGGACGAGGATCATATGAACGGAATCGTAGAACTTCTGGAATTAAGTGGGAAGGAACATATTGAGATTGGACAGCTGGTGCTCCCGGGGATTGACAGGAAGCTTTGGGAGAAAGAATTCGGGGATTTGCTTGCGGCAGCGGGAAATGCCGGAAGTGACGCGGATGGCGAAAGCGGTGTCCGGATTCGTCGGGGGCAAGGTGTTCCTGTGACCGTCGTGCGGGCGGGGGATGCTTTTGGGGATGAGGATACCTTTCTGTGCCTGCATCCCTTGGCGGATGGCAGGGGAGCGGGCGGAAATGAGGGTTCGGAGTGCTTCTATATAGAACTTCAGGAGGGTGCAAAGCAGATGTCTTTGCTGCTTGTGGGAGACGTGGAAGGACAGGGGGAGCGCGAGCTGCTTGCGGAATTGCAAAAGTGGAACATTCAGGATGTGACAGTTCTCAAGGTGGCGCATCATGGCTCTAAGAACAGTACCCCTATGGAAGTACTGCGCCAGATCAGTCCAAGGCTTTCGGTGATTTCCTGTGGGAGGAATAATCGATATGGTCATCCCCACGAGGAATTGTTGGAACGGTTGGAGATGTCGGGAACCAATATCTATGACACGCCCCATACGGGGGCAGTGACGATTAGGCTGGGCAAGCGGGGGGCTTCGATAGAGACATATAAATAGATTTATGACGTATTTTGACAGATTGCCAAGCCTGTGATAGTATATAAAACAGAATCATCGGTCCTGGGAAGGGTGCCCGCGAGGGTATTGTCGGAGTCTAGGTTCAAACACATGATAATCCCGTAGAACTCTCGACAGCCGGTGGTTTTGCGATGCGAATATATTGAGTTGACTAAAGCAGTCAACTCTTTTTTTCGTTCTTCAGCACGGTTAAAATCAGGATTTCCACGCTCATGGTATCGTTCATGCGCCCGCTCTTGACAGAGGTTTCCGCCTCTACGCAGGTTTCCACGGCGTTTCTGAGGGTGGAGGTCTTGAACTGCCCGGCCTGTGTGATATATTTGCCCGCGATAAAGGGCGGCACGCCGATTTTGGGCGCAATGGCCTTACTGTCGAAGCCTTGGGCGCGCATCTCCTTTACCTGCAGTAACAGATTACATTGTCTGGCAATCAGGAAAAGGATACGCATGGGCGGTTCTTTCAGGGAAAGCAGATCATAGTAAAGCTGCAGTGCCTCTTTCGTCTTGCCGGCGGCGATATCGTTTATCATGTCAAAAATATGGTTGCTCACCCGATTGGTGCAGATGGCTTCCACATCCTCGGAGGTGACCACCTCTCTGTCCATGCAGTAACAGATCAGTTTTTCCAGCTCCATCTGAATATTTTCCATATCGGTTCCTGTCTTTTGGAGGAACAACTGCACGGTATTTTCCGTGATTTTCTTGTCTTCTTTGCTCAATATTCCGGCGATCCAGCGTTTCAAAGTCTGCTCGTCCTGCATGGCGAACTCCGCCGCGTAGCCCTTGGACTGCACGGTCTTGTAGAGCTTGCTCCGCTTGTCCACATCGCTCTCTGTAAAGACAAAAAAAGTGCTCTCGCTGGGAGCGTTCAAATACTCGGCAAGTTTTTCGCCGCCGGATTTGAACAGGCCGCTGTCTGAAATAAAAATCACCCGACGCTCCGCCAGAAAGGGCATTGTCTCCGCCAAGTCGATAATCTCCCCCACGGGAACCTCCTTTCCTGTGTAAGAATGGGTGTTCATTTGGTCGCCTTCAGCACACAAGGCGTTCTTGAGACGATCTGTGTATTGCCTTTTCAGGTAACGCTCCTCTCCGTATAGGAGATAGGCATGCTTGAAACTATTCTGTTTGATGTCGTTTTGAATGTGCTGCATCCCGTTCTCCTTTTTGCGGCGGTATCATTCTGAATAATTCACCTTCATTATACTTGTTTCTCCATATATTTTCAAGGCAGCAAATTGCTTCTTGCTATTGAGATTCCCTCCCGTTTATGGTACTATCAAAATAGTGGTTTAATTCATGAGGAATGAATGATTATCAGGATAAAGGAGCAATGGGGATGGCTAAGGACAAGGGATTTATCAGCGAATTCAAGAAATTCATCATGCGTGGGAATGTGATGGATATGGCGGTAGGTGTGATTGTGGGCGGCGCTTTCACCGCGATTGTCACCTCTTTGAATCAGGATATTCTGACCCCTATTCTGGGGATTTTTGGCGGCACGGATTTCAGTAGCCTCACATTGACGCTGGGAAGCGACGAGAATGCTCCAGTGCTTTATTATGGCAATTTTATCACGGCGGTCATCAATTTTCTGATCACGGCGTTTGTGATTTTCTGTCTGGTGAAGGCGATCAACGCGGTCAATGACAAATTCAGCAAGAAGCCTGAGCCTGCGGCACCCACTACCAAGAAATGTCCTTTTTGCAAGAGTGAGATAGCAATTGACGCAACGAGATGTCCGCACTGTACTTCTGTGCTGGACGAGCAATAGTCGGCCTTTGAAATGGCAGAATACGGGGATGCGGGATGAGATATCAAAAGTACAACAAGTGGATGGTCGCCTTGGGGGCATTGCTGATCACGGGAATGCTCACCGGATGCGGCGGTTCGGAAGAGAAGACTGCGGAGGCAATGCAGTTGGTGCAAAATCTAAGCTACGGGGAAGCTCTTGCTGTGTTTGATTCCGCCGAGGAGACGGGGGAAAACACCAGATTGATCGCCAGGGGGCGCGGGATTGCCTATATGGGCCTGACAGATTATGAGAATGCTATCACCTGCTTTATCACTGCGTTAAATTCCAGTGACGGATTTGTTCAGCCTGTGGATTTTGATTTGAATTATTATTTGGCGGCGGCCTACATCAAAAATGACCAGCCCCGGGAGGCGGAGGAGGTCTACGACTCCATACTGACGCTTCGCCCTGATGAGGAAGATGCTTATTTTCTTCGGGGAAACGTTCGGCTGGCGCAAGGCAATTATGAGGGGGCAAAGGAGGATTTTGACCATGTAGTGCTGATGGGCTCCCAGAATTATGATCGTCTGATAGCGATTTATCAGGCGTTGGAGCACTATGGATATAAAGAGGTGGGGCGGGAATATCTGGATGCAGCCATGCAGAAGGCAGGCAATAAAATGAACAGTTATGACAGCGGACGCATGTATTATTATCTGGGTGACTACAAGCAGGCATGTGTCGCGCTTGAAAAGGCGAGGGAAAAAGGAGACGCAGAGAGTTATCTGTTCTTGGGCAGGGCGTATGAAGCCACCGGAGATTACAATTATGCATCCAGTGTGTATAATGCGTGGCTTGCGAAGGACACGGGCAGCGCTGCTATCTATAATCAGCTGGGGCTGTGCGAGATGGCTATGGGTAATTATGATCTGGCGCTGGACGCATTTCAGGGGGGAATGCGGGTGGAAGATAGTACGTTGATGCAGACCTTGGCCTTTAATGAGATTGTGGCCTATGAATATTTGGAGGAATATCAACAGGCGTATGTGTTGATAGAAAATTATTTGAAAAGTTATCCGGATGACGAGTCGGCCAAAAGGGAGAGAGAATTTCTTTCCAGTCGATAATATAACAGTTTGATAAAAAAATCCGCATTGCGGGTTTTTTTATATGCATCGACTGACTGAATCAGTCAATAGAAACAGTACCACATGTGACAGGTGTGTCGTAGAGAAACCACTATATATTGTATTTCTTTGCGTTTGAGGCATTGACTTTGTTGTCGGGAAATGTTATAGTTGAATAAGTGACGACTAGAGATTATGGCATAAGAAGATACAAAACGTATAAAAAGCGTATGCGCTGGATAAAAATGCAGGAGGATAAGTAATGCTTCAGGTAATCAAAAGGGATAATAGCAGGGCTGATTTTACATTGACGAAGATCAATGATGTGATCATGAAAGCTTTCACCGCCACACAGATGAATTACAATAATGATATTGTAGATTTGCTGGCGCTTCGGGTAACGGCCGATTTTCAGGGCAAGGTGAAGGATGACGCGATACATGTGGAGGATATACAGGATAGTGTGGAGCGCGTGTTAGGTCAGGCCGGTTATGAGGAAGTGGCAAAGGCATATATCCTCTATCGCAAACAGAGAGAAAAGATGCGCACCATGAAATCCACGATTTTGGATTATAAAGATGTGGTGAACAGTTACGTGAAGGTGGAGGATTGGCGCGTGAAGGAGAACTCCACTGTGACTTACTCTGTGGGGGGATTGATTCTCTCCAATTCTGGCGCGGTGACGGCGAATTACTGGCTCTCCGAGATTTATGATGAGGAGATTGCGGAGGCGCATCGCAACGCGGATATACATATTCATGATTTGTCCATGCTCACTGGCTACTGCGCCGGCTGGTCACTCAAACAGTTGATTCAGGAGGGGTTGGGCGGCATCACCGGCAAGATTACCTCCGCTCCGGCGAAGCATTTGTCCGTGCTGTGCAATCAAATGGTGAATTTTCTTGGCATTATGCAGAACGAGTGGGCGGGCGC
The DNA here is from genome assembly GCA_947175035.1 of uncultured Lachnospiraceae bacterium. Taxonomy (GTDB): domain Bacteria; phylum Bacillota; class Clostridia; order Lachnospirales; family Lachnospiraceae; genus Acetatifactor. The sequence goes on from CAMWLG010000048.1 coordinate 15,989, forward strand.
GCAGGCGTTTTCCTCTTTTGACACTTATCTGGCGCCCTTTGTCAAGGCGGACAACTTAAGCTATTCAGAGGTTAAAAAGTGTATTGAGGCGTTTATTTATGGTGTGAACACTCCCAGCCGCTGGGGGACGCAGGCACCTTTCTCCAACATCACATTGGATTGGACCGTGCCTGACGATCTGGCAGAGCTTCCTGCGATTGTGGGCGGCGAGGAGATGGATTTTAAATACAAGGACTGCAAGCGTGAGATGGATATGGTGAACAAGGCGTTTATCGAGACCATGATCGAGGGCGACTCGGACGGCCGCGGCTTCCAGTATCCTATTCCCACATATTCCATCACCAGGGATTTTGATTGGTCTGACACGGAGAATAACAGGCTCTTATTTGAAATGACGGCAAAGTACGGCACACCGTATTTTTCCAATTATATTAATTCGGATATGCAGCCCTCTGACGTGCGCAGCATGTGCTGTCGTCTTCGTCTGGATCTGAGAGAGCTGCGCAAGAAGACGGGCGGGTTCTTTGGCTCCGGCGAGAGTACCGGAAGTGTGGGGGTTGTCACGATCAATCTGCCCCGCATTGCCTATCTCTCCGCTAATAAGGATGAGTTTTATGCGAGATTGAATCACATGATGGACATTGCTGCCCGCAGCCTCAAGGTGAAGCGAACGGTGATCAGCAAGCTCTTGGATGAAGGATTGTACCCGTACACCAAGCGGTATCTGGGATCCTTTGATAATCATTTTTCTACCATCGGACTGATTGGTATGAATGAGGTCGGGCTCAATGCCAATTGGCTGAGGGCGGATATGTCAAGTGAAAAGACTCAGGAATTTGCCAAGGATGTGCTGAATCATATGAGAAACCGGCTTTCCGACTACCAGGAGGAATACGGTGATCTGTATAATTTGGAGGCGACTCCGGCGGAGAGCACGACTTATCGATTGGCAAAACATGACAGAAAGCGCTTCCCAGCCATCAAGACGGCGGGAAAGCAGGGGGACACCCCCTACTACACGAATTCCTCCCATCTGCCGGTGGATTACACCTCGGATATTTTCGATGCGCTGGATGTGCAGGATGAACTGCAGACCTTGTACACTTCGGGGACTGTGTTCCATGCGTTCCTGGGGGAGAAGCTGCCGGATTGGAAGGCGGCGGCTAATTTGGTGAGAAAGATTGCGATGAACTATAAATTGCCTTATTATACACTGTCTCCCACCTATTCCATCTGTAAGGAGCACGGTTATCTTGCGGGGGAGGTGAAGGAGTGTCCTCACTGTGGCGCCAAAACCGAGGTTTACAGTCGTATCACGGGCTACTATCGTCCGGTGCAGAACTGGAACGACGGCAAGCTTCAGGAATATGCAAACCGCAAAGAATATGATATCGAGGGCTCCGTGTTGAAGAGACCTGTGACCAGTGTGGTGAAGCTGTCAAATTTTGCGGAGAATGTGGAGATTTCCGTGGAGACTCCCAGGGATGTGAGATATCTGTTCACCACCAAGACCTGCCCCAACTGCCGTCTGGCAAAGGAGTATTTGGAGGGTGTGAACTATCTGTCCATTGACGCAGAGGAAAATGTCGAGTTGGCGAACCGCTATGGCGTGATGCAGGCGCCCACTTTGGTGGTAGTAAACGGGGATCACCATAAGAAGTATGTAAATGCTTCAAATATAAAGAAGTACGTTGACCAATTGCAGGGAGTTTTGGTATAATTGAATCAGCAGAAAGGCGTTGTCCGAAAGTGCAACGCCTTTTTGCGCGAGTAATGAGGAACATCCGCGCCGTGCCTGCACGAGCGAGGATGTGACGAATACCGCGACACCGAATGCGAAGCATGAGGTGAGATGAGTAATGATAAGGAGAATTAATATGATCAACAAGCTGATTGCCAAGATACGGGAGACGAATGCGCCGATTGTGGTTGGGCTGGATCCAATGATGAAGTTTGTGCCGGCGCACATTCAGGAAAAGGCTTTTAAAGAGTACGGCGAGACCTTGGAGGGCGCAGCAGAGGCTATCTGGCAATATAACAAGGGGATTGTGGACGCAATTTATGATCTGGTGCCTGCAGTGAAGCCCCAGATTGCTATGTATGAGCAGTTTGGGATTCCAGGAATGACAATATTTAAGAGGACTGTGGATTACTGTAAGGAGAAAGGTCTGGTAGTGATCGGTGATGTCAAGCGAGGGGATATTGGTTCTACTGCCGAAGCCTATGCAGTGGGGCATCTGGGCAAGGTTCAGGTGGGCAGCAAGACATATTGTGGTTTTGATGAAGACTTTGCTACCGTAAATCCCTATTTGGGCTCCGACGGTGTGAAGCCTTTTCTCAAAGTATGTGCGGAGGAGAAGAGGGGAATCTTTGTGCTGGTGAAGACCTCCAATCCCAGCAGTGGAGAGTTTCAGGATAGGCTTATCGACGGAAAGCCGCTCTATGAGCATGTGGGTGAACAGGTAGCGGCGTGGGCAGCCGGTTGTATGCCGGAGGAGGGTGAGTACAGTTATGTAGGCGCGGTTATAGGCGCCACTTATCCTGAACAGGGCAGGATTATGAGGAAAGTAATGCCCAAGAGCTTTATCCTTGTTCCCGGTTACGGCGCGCAGGGCGGAAAAGGTCAGGATTTGGTGGATTTCTTTAACGATGACGGGCTGGGGGCGATCGTCAATTCCTCCCGGGGTATCATTGCAGCGTATCAACAGGAGAAATATGCGCGCTTTGGCGGGGAGAATTATGCGGAGGCTTCCCGGGCGGCGGTGTTGGACATGAAGGAGGATATCTCGCAGGCGTTGGAGAGCCGGATATGAGCAAAACGGGAGCTGCGCGGCAGCAGCGTGGTGAATGATTCTGAATCATTACGGAGTATTATCAATAGAAAGAGTGTGGGAGGATAAATAATGAAATACAAAATATTGTTGATAGGGAAATATACTGCATTGATGGATATGTTTTTCGCTCATGCACAGGGGAATTTTGAGTGCTATTCCTGCTCGACCAGAACGGAGGATATCTTCAATCATCTGAAATTGTTTACGCCGGACGCGCTGGTGTACGGATTGAACAAGGATCCCCAGGATACGATCAACAAAGTGCTCGCATGTAAGAACAGGCTGTTGCAGTTGGAGGTTCCCCTTGTGATCATCGGTTCCTACGAGGAATGTTCGGAATTTAATATCAATTCGGGCGGCGCCGCAAAGCTTGTGATCACCAGACCTTTCACTACAAGTTCCCTGATGGAGAAGCTGGAGAACTATCTGTACCAGAATCATCGTGTCAAGCATGTGCAGGAGGATATCAAGGAGATTCAGGAAGGAAGGATAAGCTCTGGCGCGCCATCGCCATCACAAGGGGCGGCAGAGGAGTCCAAGCCGGCTGAGGAGAAGAAGCGTATTTTGGTGGTGGATGACGACCCGTTGATGCTGAAGCTGATCAAGGAGCACCTGCATGAGGAGTATGAGGTAGGTACGGCTTTAAGCGGCAAGGTTGCCATGAAGTTCCTGGAGAAGAAGACTGTGGATCTGATTCTCTTGGATTATGAGATGCCGGATGAGAAGGGCCCTGAGGTGTTGCAGAAGATACATGATAATGAGAATACCAAGGACATTCCCGTGCTCTTCCTGACCGGCGTCACGGAGAAGAAGAAGATACAGCAGGCTCTGATTCAGAAGCCTCAGGGCTACATATTGAAGCCTATCAATAAGGATCGGTTGATGGAATCTATCAAGAAGTTTGTTTAATTATACGGGGTACAGGTATGGAGAGAAGAAGTGGCTTAGATAAATTAGACAATGAAATTCATTTGACGGATCTGATAGGTGCTGACACATTGCAGCGTGTTCAGGACGCTTTCTCTGCCATGACAGGTATGGCCGCCCTCACCACGGACAAGAATGGAATTCCGGTGACAAAGGGGTCTAATTTTACAACTTTTTGTGCTAAATATGCCAGAGGTTCCGCGGTGGGACATCTGCGTTGTGAGCAATGTGACCGGATGGGGGCGGAGAATACCATGCGTGACGGTAAGTTGTCCGTCTATTATTGCCATGCCGGCCTGATGGATTTTGCGGCGCCTATTCTTGCTAATGGAGAGATGGTGGGCAGTTTTATCGGTGGTCAGGTGCTGCCTGAGCCCGCAAACAAAGAGAAAATCACTGAGGTTGCCATGGAGATCGGTGTGGATCCCGACGCTTTCTGGGAGGCGGTGCAGGAAGTGCAGGTGCTTGACAGGCGGACAATCGATGAGGCGGCAAGATTCCTGTATACGATCACAAATATTTTTTCGGACGTTGCCTATGGTAAATATATGGCGATCCAGGCGAACAAGGATCTGGAAAAGACAGCGAATATGAAGTCGGATTTCCTTGCCAATATGAGCCATGAGATCCGCACACCCATGAACGCCATTATAGGAATGGCGGAGATGGCGCTCAGGGAAGATTTGTCTCCCACTGCAAGAGACTATCTGTATCAGATTAAATCCTCCGGTAAGGCGCTGCTTACCATTATCAACGATATTTTGGATTTTTCCAAGATAGAGTCCGGCAAGATGGATATCTTTCCCGTGGAATACGAGCCTATGTCAGTGGTGAATGACATGGCGAATATCGTTGTGACCAGACTGAAAGGTAAGGAAGTGGAGCTGGTACTTGACGTCTCGCCCGACCTTCCTCACAGGCTGTTGGGTGACAATATCCGAATCAAGCAGATTCTCCTGAACCTGACCAGCAATGCGACCAAATTTACCAATCGTGGCCAGGTGCGGGTGAAGATTTCACATAAGCCAATTGATGACAGAAGGATCATGCTGCAGGTGGATGTGCAGGATACGGGTATCGGCATTAAGAAGGAAGATTTATCAAAGTTATTTCAGTCCTTCCAGCAGGTTGACAGCAAGCGGAACCGCAATATTGAGGGAACCGGTCTGGGGCTTGCGATATCCCAACGCCTTGTGAATCTGATGGGCGGGAATGTGACGGTGGAAAGCGAGTATGGAAAAGGAAGTACATTTTCCTTCTCCGTTCCCCAGACCGTGGTGGACGCCAGGGCGGGCAGCCGTATAGAGCATCCTGAGAAAATCATAGCGCTGGGACTGTTTGCCAACCCTTATGTGCGGGATCAATTCATAGAAGACTGTGCCTGCCTTGGTGTGACTTATAAAGGACTGGACGAGGCGGGAGAATTCCCTGAGGATCGGGAGGTTTTCTTCTTTGTGGAGGAAGCGGCGTTTACCCCTGAGATAAAATATATGGTGGAGAATACACCCAACATCACGGCGGTGCTTATGGCAGAGCAAAATTCCACCGAGCAGGTGACTCTGCCCAATCTGCTGCTTGTGAGGAAACCCCTTTACACGCTCACAGAGGCGTTGATATTCAACAGACAAAATCTCCACAGCAATGATCATGCGGATGATACCGGGTTGAATTTCATTGCGCCGGACGCCAAGATTTTGATCGTGGACGACAACGGAATCAATCTGACAGTGGCGGTGGGACTTTTGGAGCCTCTCAAAATGCAGATAGACACGGCACTCAGCGGCAAGGAGGCCGTGGAGAAGATATCCGGCAGGCGTTACGACATCGTCTTTATGGATCATATGATGCCTGAGATAGACGGTGTGGAGACCACCCGTATTATCAGACGTCTGCACCCGGAGTACAATGATGTACCGATCATTGCCCTGACAGCGAACGCGGTGGGCGGTGTGAAGGAAATGTTCCTGAGGGAAGGGATGAACGATTTTATCGCCAAGCCCATTGAACTGAAAAATCTGGTGTCGAAGGTCAGACAATGGCTGCCTGTGGAGAAGGTGCAGGAGACAGAGATTCCAATTGAGGAGCTGCAGGAGATGGAGAGCGAAGACCCGATAGTGGGAGATTTGGACACCAGGTCTGCAATCGCCCTGCTAGGGAATGCAAGGCTGTTCTGGAAGGTATTGAAAGATTACTATCGCACCATCGACAAAAAGTGTATCTTGATCAAAGAGTTGGAGCAGAAGGAAAACTGGCCGGCTTATACCATAGAGGTGCATGCACTGAAGAGCGCTTCCAAGCAGATTGGTGCGATGCGGCTGTCAGAGCTGGCGGCTGAGATGGAGAAGGCGGGCAATGCCAGAGACAGCAAGCTGATACATAAGCGTACGGATGAGATGCTTATGATTTACAATGGCTATCTGGAGGTTCTGGAGCCTTACTGCAGGGAGGAGAAAAAGACAGAGAATACCGGCAGGGAGGCCACCACGGAGGAGATGGAAGGTTTCTTCGCCTCAATGCGCGCGGCATTGGAGGATCTGAATCTGGATGGCATGGAGGAGGTCGTCGCGAGTATGAGCGAGTACAGTTATACCGGCTGGCAGGAGGAGCAGTTTGCGCGGCTGAAAGAGGCTGTGGACAATGTGGACGTGGACGCCTGTGAGACCATCGTGAATGAATGGGAGCAAAAAAGAAACGCATAATATAAGGAGTTTTAACGGGTATGGAACAGTATAAAAAAGAGTTTATTGAGTTTATGGTAGACTGCCAGGTGTTGAAATTTGGTGAGTTCACCCTAAAAAGTGGCAGGAAATCCCCCTTTTTTATGAATGCCGGCGCCTATGTGACGGGGGCGCAGCTTAAGAAGCTTGGAGAGTATTACGCCAAGGCAATCCACGACAATTATGGGGATGATTTCGATGTGTTGTTTGGACCGGCATACAAGGGCATTCCGCTTTCTGTGGCAACAACGATTGCTTACAGCGAGTTGTATGGCAAGGAGATTCGCTATTGCTCCAACCGTAAGGAAGTGAAGGATCATGGCGACGTGGGAATCCTTCTGGGCAGCAAGCTGGCGGACGGGGATAGAGTGGTGATCATTGAGGATGTGACTACCTCCGGCAAATCTATTGAGGAGACCTTCCCCATTCTGAAAGCGCAGGGCAATGTGGAGATCAAGGGGCTGATGGTGTCCTTGAACCGCATGGAAAAAGGAATCGAGGGCAAAGTGAGCGCCCTTGAGGAGATTCGGCAGAAATATGGTTTTGCCGCTAACGCCATAGTCACTATGGCGGATGTGATAGAGCATCTGTATAATCAGCCATACAAAGGGCAGGTTTATATTGATGACACCCTGAAAGCGGCCATTGACCAATATTACGAAACCTATGGGGCATGATAAAAATATATAGAAAAAAGCAAGGAGGTTTGCTATGGAGGAGAAGGTATATAAGACCATGAGAGGGGCAGGCGCGTGGAACATTGTGATTGGCGTTGTACTGCTGGTAGTGGGAGTGGCGGCAGGTGTGATGCTGATTGTCAGTGGCGGCAAGCTGCTTGCGGACAAGAGCAAGGTTTTATTCTAATAAATAGCTGACAAAGGGCGTTCCATGGCGATTCCTGCTGCGAAGGTTTCGCGGCGAAATCATCGCTTGGGATGCCTTTATTTTGGTGGAAGTGAGTAAAATATTATGAAACGGAAAAACTATATTTTTACCAACCGCAGACATTCAAAACGCGCCATCATGGCTACCATTTTGGGAATCATCAGCAATAGCTCTCTGGTCATCGTGCTCTATCTCTCCTACTTGAGCGGTGGAGCCGTGCCCCTAAGCTATGGTCTTACGGGGCTTTTGGCAGCGGTATTCTCCATGACAGGGCTGATACTGGGGGTGGTGGCCGTCAGGGATAAGGATACTTTTAAGTTTTTTCCCGTGGTGGGAACATTCTTGAACTTGGCGGCGTTGGGGATTTTGGTATTGTTGGTACAGTTGGCATATTAGGAGGTGGCTCATGCAAAAGGGCGATATTCAAATTTTGACCGAGCGTTATTCGTTGGTGATGGAACGGATACATGAGATAAAGAAAGAGCGCGTTGGCGGGGAGCCACTTACGGCTTATTTTGCTATGGTGGCGGATTTTGTGATGCTGCTGGAGGAGACGGATTTGCTTTTAGAGGCAGGCGGATTGGAGACGTCGTCCCTGGAGGATCTGAAATCGCGTAATGCCGCATTGTATCAGGATATCCTGCCGGAGCATTATGACACAAGCTATGCCAACCCTGACTATGCAATAGAGATGCTTGGGGAGGAATTTGGAGCCATGCTCTCCTTTTTGTATTGTGAGATGCGCAGTCTGATTCCTTTTATTTATGAGAGGCGTTTGGAGGAGGTTGTCATCCGTCTGGAATTGTTTGTGGAGGTTTATGCGGCTTTTGCATATGCATGGCAGGAGTCGGAGCAGGCGGACGCGCAGGAGGCAGCGGGGGAGGTGCGGTCAGAAGCTGGTCTGCCCCCCACGGAGGACATTCGCCAGATCCTCTATTGGTATGTCAGCGATTACACAGAGACGGCGTCGGAGGAGCACTTGCGGGAGATGCTGGTTCCGGAGGACAATTTTGCCGTGAATATCATTAAAAGTGCAGACCTTTCAGATGTGCGGTATCTGTATTCCTATGGGGAGTATATCGGTGAGAACGAATTGGAGATGGCGCGTTTTATGGCCTCACTTCCTCAAGAGAGGGTAAATGTCATGGCGGACACTTACACGGAAGGCTATCGCATTGGCTTCGAGGTGACAAACAAGGATCTGTCCAAGAAGAAAACCGTAGAAATACGATATCGGCTAGGGTTTGAGCGTATGATGCGGCGTGCTGTGGAGAATTTTGAGAAAATGGGGCTGAAGGTGACTTGTTACCGCGCCGCCTCCAGTATCCTCTACAATCCGTCCATATTTAAGAGCGGTTATTATGGGGGGGAGCCAAACAGACAGTACGATTTCGACCATAAGGATGACAGGGCGATATTTTTTGACAAAATCTATATGCAGCATAAGTTGGAGGTGACGCGCACCGCTTTTGAGCGATACAAGACGGAGGCGGCGGGGTATGCGGGCCCGGCTGTGCTGGAGACTTTCGGGGAGAGGGATTTTGAGCCGAAGAACAAGGCGGGGGCCTTGAAGATGAGCGAGGAGCAGAACGCTCTATGGGTGGAATACCGGACGTTAATGGGGGAGTTGCAGAGAAACTATATTTTGGAGGAGGAGCGCAGCTTCACGATTATTGCGTTTCCCGTGCCGGAGATTCGAGAGGCGTTCGGGGAGGAGATTTTGCGGCGGCTTGGCATGAAAGATGCCATGGAATGCTACCATGCCTTTTTTGAGGAGATTATCAGGATTAATACGCTGGATTATAAGCTGTACCGGGATATTCAACAGTGCATGATCGATGTGCTCGACACCGCGGAGTATTGCGAGATCAAGGGGATGAACGGGAATCGGACTGATCTGCGCGTGAATCTATGGAAGCTGGCAAACCCTGAGAAGGAGACGATTTTCGAGAACTGTGTGGCGGACGTGAATATTCCGGTGGGGGAGGTGTTCACTTCTCCTGTGCTTACGGGTACAGAGGGCATACTTCACGTGAGCCGCGTGTATCTGAACGGGTTGGAGTACAAGAATCTGGAGTTAAAGTTCGAGGATGGCAGAATCAAAGAGTATGATTGCACGAATTTTGCCACGGAGGAGGAGAACCGGCAATTTGTCCGGGAGAATGTGCTGTTTCGCCACAAAACCCTGCCCATGGGAGAGTTTGCCATAGGCACGAACACGACAGCTTATGTGGCGGCAAGAAAATATGGTGTGCAGGATAAATTTCCCATACTGATCGCGGAGAAGACAGGCCCTCATTTTGCGGTGGGTGATACCTGTTATTCCCATGCGGAGGAGGTGCGGGTGTACAATCCCGATGGCAAAGAGATTGTGGCAAAGGAGAACGAGGTGGCGAGACTTCGGGACAAGGCACCGGACAAAGCTTATTTCAATTGCCATACGGATATCACCATTCCTTATGATGAGCTGGGAGAGTTGGCGGCGGTGCAAAAGGATGGCGAGCGGGTGGTAATTATCCGGGAGGGGAGATTCGTGCTCCCGGGGACGGAGGAGTTGAACAGGGCATTTGCCAGATAAAAATAGTGACATGACATCAGAGTGCGTAGAAACCTATTCTATGCACTCTTTTTCTTCCTTACGCGATTAATTTTGTCAGTTTGATGCACGCGTGATGCAAGAATGATGCAGGGGGATGCTATATTTAAAATATAGCAACCATTCAGAACCGATTATGCGCAAAATGAAAGCTGGGCAGCGCTATTCTGCGAATGGTTCCGGAAAAGAGGTCATTATGAGCGAAAGAGAAAACAGCCCTCGCATCTTCGCAGTGCGTATCGTGCTTGCAGTGATAGTGGGCGGCATCATAGGTGTGTTGATTCACATTGCCCTTCATCCCGAGCAGGTGTTTGGCTATCGGGATTATACCATACAAAAGGAACAATATTATGTGGAATACTCGGATCAGTTTGACTATTGGGATGTGGTGACTGTGGAATATCCGGTGATAGAGGGGATTGAGAAAGAACTGCAGGAATGGATTAACACGGCAATGTATGATATGGCAATGGATAGAACCCGTTTTTGGCATTTGGCACCCAGCAGGGAAGTTGCGGTATTTCAAAAAGAGCATTATTCTATATTCTGCAGTGATGTCGATTGCGATATTGGTTATCACAGTCAATATCTGGCAAGCGTTCATTACGCAGAATATTACGCTCCCGGCAATCCGGTATACTGGACAAAGTATACAGAGCGCGCTATGAATGTTGACCTAATGACGGGCGAGGTCTACGAGCTCTCCGATGTATTTCGGATCGATGAGGATTTTATCAGATTATGGATGCAGAGTATGAATGCGGAATATGAGGATACGTTTTCCGAGGATGAAGAGACTGTGGAAATTCTTTTATCATGGTTTCGTAAGGAAGACGAGGAATTGAACTGGCGTTACGAGTTTCATCCCTATTTTTATCTGACGGAAGAAAAGAACTTTGTGATCGGCATTTCTCTTGATCCGCTGCTGGCAGGCTTGACAGGCGCGGCGCCGGAGAACAGCACCTACAAGGTTCAAATAGTGGCGGAAAAGCTCGCGCCCTACCGGACGGACAGTAAGTTTTGGGAGAAATATGAGCGATCAGAGATGGCGGGGGAGGTGCTTCCCTGCAAGAATAAACAGAGCAATCTATGGCTGGGAGGGGAGGCAGGTACATGGAACTATTGGAAAGAACATTCATAGCAGGACGCTTCTTTGTGTGTGTCGTATGGGGCTTGTTTCTTTTCTTTGGAAGCTTTTGCCTGACCGTGCGGGCGGAGAGTGAAACATACCCCATCATCTATCATGTTTGTCACCACGCCGCAAATGATTATATCGCATTGCAGGAGGACACCACGATCTATGAGGTAGCTCCGGGCGATTGTCTGTGGACGATTGCAGAGAGCTTATGGGGAGATGGCAGCAGGTATGTGGAGCTTGTAAACGCCAATCTGGAGATTATGGAGGATTCTGAACTCATCTATCCTGGAACACTTCTGCAGATCAGGCGGACGGGATATATCAAAAAGGACAGAAACAACGGTGTCATGACACCAGAGTATAGTTTCAAAATACCAAATACTTGGACATCGGTATATTTGCAGGAGGGTGAGTATTGTGCTAATTTTGTATTGTCAGGAGACGGCTTATGCCATATTGCCTGCCTGATACAGGACAAGGAGGAGGCAACGGCGCAGACTGTGCAGGATTGGGAAGCCTGTGGTAGGCTGATTCAGGAATATGTGGATGCGCAGTATCCGGATGCCGTATCAGACCTTGCTTTTGAGCATTACCGCACGGGCTCAGACGATCTGTATCTATATTCCTATGTCTATGAAGCGGATTTGACGGAGTGTGGTATTGAGAAAGGAGCAAAGCTTAATGTCTGTGTCGGACTAAAGCTGACGGAGAATATTCAGGCACAGTTTGTCGGTTTTGCCTATGATTATGATATCCATGGGACAGTCCGTTATATAGCTGCCGATTTTAAAGAGAATACATGGAATAAAGCTTATGATTCCATCAATAGTGACAATATGACGATTGCTCCGGCGTACGATTGGGAGCTTGAGGGTATGTTCAATCCCTTCCCGTGGGTGGAGGGCTTTTTTGACAGCGTGTTCCGAAGGCTGACGGATACTCCGCCAAAGAGCCAGGGTGCGAAGGATGAGCTGCTACACGGGCTGCATAGCTTTAAGGGGAGGGAATAGTTGCGAAAATTTTAATGGAAATTTGTATGTATATGTGATAGTATAATGAAGTTATTATTGCAGGATTTCCATAGATGATAGCGGACATTGACTGGGAAGGGAGAACATAATGAGACGGAGTGACAGGGAGATCACGGATTTTCAGGAGCAGATTGAGGTGATGAAACGGTGTGATGTGTGCAGGCTTGGCTTGAACGCACAGGAGGTGCCTTACATACTGCCCTTGAATTTTGGCATGGCGGTTGATGGCGAGCAGGTGGTGCTTTATTTTCACGGTGCGGCGGAAGGCACGAAGCACGAGCTGATTGCAAGGGATAATCGGGCGAGTTTTGAGATGGACTGCGCTCACGAGTTGATTCTTGACGATGAGAAGCAGACCTGCTCCATGGCATATGAGAGCATTATGGGCAGGGGGCTGATCGAACCAGTGCCGGACAAAGAGAGGATGGCTGCATTGAAATGTATCATGGCGCACTACAGGCAGGAGGAATTTCCCTTTCCCGAGGCCGTGGCGGCGCGAACCAACGTGTTTCAGCTGATTGTCAGCCAGATGACCGGTAAGCGAAGACAGATCAAGCCAGGCGAACACAAATCATCATAATGATTGGTTTAGTGAATTTTAACGAAAAAGTTAAGAAAATTTATGAAAATGATATTCCACTTGACAGAAGAGTCATTTCAGTTTAAAATTATACTGTTGTGAATTGCTTGTAGGAATATTGAAAATTTCATAAAAGGAGGTGCTCCTGTAATGACGCTGCAAGAGATTATTATCATGCTTGCAGTTGCATTGGTTTGCATCATCGTCACGGCTGTAGTTGCCAGCAAGGTCACGGCTTCCCGTCTGAAGAAGTCCGCGGATACCACCATCGGCAATGCAGAGGAGAAGGCGAGGGAGATTATCGATGAAGCACTCAAGACTGCGGAGGCCAAGAAGCGTGAATCCTTGCTCGAAGTAAAGGAAGAGAGCATTCGTTCAAAGAATGAGCTTGACAAGGAGATCAAGGAACGCAGGGCTGAGGTACAGCGCGACGAGCGCAGAGTACAGCAGAAAGAGTCCAACATTGACAAGAAAGCCGATGCGATTGAGAGACGTGAACAAAGTTTGGCGGCGAGGGAAGAGTCCATCAACAAGATGAAGGATGAAGTCTCTAAGTTGAATGAGCAACGTTTACAGGAACTGGAACGAATTTCAGGTTTAACCTCTGAACAGGCAAAAGACTACT
>CAMWLG010000049.1 GCA_947175035.1 uncultured Lachnospiraceae bacterium
GTCACATACCCCTTATGGTCATCATTGTATTTTACATTCCATTGTGCGGCTATCTCAATTGCATATTTTTCATTTAATACAGGATAAAAAATAGGCTGCTCTGGTAATCTTGGCGGATATTTTGCATAACCGCTTTCCCTTATCAGTTCCAACTCTTTCGTGCCTACGGGTCTATATAATATCACTTTGACCTTCCTCCTGCTATTTTTTCACATTCTCTTTTCCATTTTTGCGTTCTTGTCTTTTCTGCTCCCGTGAGAACTTTTGTTCATCAATATTTTTCTTAAATTCAGGAATATACTCGTGGAAACCGTCATCATCAATGGACTCCACCGTCATATAGGTAGTAATCTCTTGTGGCAGCTCCCTTTTTGCCAATGCTGTGTTGACAAGCGATTTAATCGCCGCATAAATCACCGCAAAAATCGGCACACCAACAATCATGCCAGGAATACCGAAGAACCCACCGAACAATGTAATAGAAAAGATTACCCAAAAACCAGCCAAACCCGTCGAATTTCCCAAAATCTTTGGACCGAGAACATTGCCGTCAAACTGCTGCAATGCCAGAATAAATATCACAAAATAAACCGCATTCAAGGGATGCATAGGGTCTACCAGGAAGATCAATACGGTACTGGGAACCGCTCCTATCATGGGGCCAAAGAAGGGAATAATATTCGTGACACCGATAATCACGCTGACAAGCGCAGCATAAGGCGTCTGCAGTAAGGTGGTTCCTATAAAACAGAGCAAACCGATAATGATGGAATCCAAAACTTTACCACTGATAAAGCCGATAAAAGTCTTGTGCGTAAAACGGAAATTACGAATCACCACATTGGCGATATCTCTGTCAAAAACAGCATAGGCAATCTTTTTCGCCTGGCCCGCAAATCGCTCTTTGCTGGCAAGCAAATAGATAGAGATAATAAAACCGATGACACAATTCCACAACACACTGATCACATTGATCACACTTAGGGAAACGGTCTTGATAATATCGCTGGTGGTGGCAAACACAGATGTTTCTATCCATGTCTCAAATTCCCCTGAATACCGATTGATCATTTTTATTAGATAATTTCCCACCTCTGGATTATTCTCTAAAAGCTTGTTGATCATATTGGTAACATTATTAATATACCGATCAAAATTAGAGATAAGGTTCATAATACTGGGGATAATCTGTGACAAAAACATTGAAATCAAGGCATATATCAAAGCAAAGCACAGCAATGTGGTTATGATAATGCTGACACCGCGGGTAATTGACTTGCGCTTAGCGTCAGTTTTTATCGGAACACGCTCCATAAGGGGTTTCACAATGCGATATTCAATTTGATTCAGCACAGGCGTCAAAACATACGCAAGCACAAATCCAATAGTGAGCGGCATCAAAATATCGCCGACAGCCCGTAACCCCGCCTTGATATTCACCCCGTGAAACATTAGATAATAAAAGCATATACTTGCTGCTATGACACAAAACGCTGTAATTCCCCAACGGACATATTTATTATTTAAGTGAAATTTCATGCACACATTCCTTTCCGAACAAGATATTCTTAGACTATCTTTTATCCATAATCAATAATACACCGAATTTATCCATACCACAAGAGTTGTTTTTTAAGTTGTGCAAAAATCAAAAAGGGAGTAAAATAAGCTTATTGATAATACATGCCCATAAGGATTGAAAATTATGAAACTACAACAATTATACAGTCTGGTGCGCAGAGCTGTGGATGATTACCATATGATTGAAGAAAATGACAGGATTGCCGTTGGTATATCCGGCGGCAAGGATAGTCTCACCCTGCTCTATGCCCTGCATGGACTTATGCGTTTTTACCCTCAAAAATTTCAAATCCATGCGGTCACGGTTGACCTGGGATTTGGAAATTTAAATCTGGACAGCATCCGTCAGCTTTGCCAGAGCATGGATGTGGAATATACCATTGTGAATACGGACATTGCCCAGGTTGTCTTTGATGAGCGGGCTGAGAGCAATCCCTGTTCGCTCTGTGCCAAAATGCGCAAGGGTGCATTAAACCAAGCAATCAAGGATGTCGGCTGCAATAAAGTAGCTTATGCCCACCACAAAGATGACGTGGTGGAGACCATGCTGATGTCCCTGATATTTGAGGGCAGATTTCACACCTTCTCTCCTGTCACATATCTGGATCGCACGGATTTGACGGTGATCCGTCCTCTGATCTACGTGAACGAAGTGGACGTGATCGGATTTGTCAATAAATACAATGTTCCTGTCGTGAAAAGCCCCTGCCCTGCAGACGGGCACACCAAACGGGAATATGTGAAAAATCTGCTTCGGGAGATTAATCTGGAGACCCCGGGGGTAAAGGAGCGAATGTTCACGGCAATCAAAAACGGCACTATGAAAGGTTGGGGAGAAAATATTGGCAGTATTAAATAAGGACAATTATCACGACAAGCAAAATAAAAATAATATTTTAAGAATGCGGGAGGTGCTAAATACCCTTCCTGAATTCTGTAAGGTATTTTTCCGCGGTATCGAGGAATACACCTCCACCCGGACCAGACTCGCCTATGCCTATGACATCCGGCTTTTCTTTGAGTTCTTGCATACTAATAATTCCGTCTGCGCTAAAATGGACATTGAGCAATATCCATTATCCCTGCTTGACAATATCACCAGACTTGACATTGAAGAATATTTGGAATATCTCGCACTGTATGAAAAGGATGGCAAGGAAATTACCAATAATGAACGCGGACGCGCCCGAAAACTTGCTGCCCTGAGAAGCTTTTATAATTATTTTTACCAGAATGAAATGATTGAAAACAATCCAGCTGCACTGGTTCCGCTTCCCAAGCGCCCGGAAAAAGAGATCATACGTCTTGAACCCAACGAAGTCGCAATATTGCTTGATCAGGTGGAAGCCGGAACAAAGCTCACTAAAAAGGAATTGGAATACCATAAAAAGACCAAGCTGCGGGATATTGCGCTTCTGACGCTTCTATTAGGTACAGGAATCCGTGTGTCAGAGTGTGTGGGGCTTGATATCCATGATGTCAACTTTGACGAGGGCGGCATCAAAATCCGAAGAAAGGGAGGCTATGAGGCAGTAATTTACTTTGGTGACGAGGTGGAAACCGCGCTGTTGGATTATCTGGAAGAGCGGGAAAATATCATCCCTGCCGAGGGACACGAGAATGCACTCTTCCTCTCACTGCAAAATCGTAGAATGGCTGTGCGTTCTGTAGAAAATCTTGTAAAAAAATATGCCTCCAGAGTCACCAGTTTGAAAAAAATCACCCCGCACAAACTCAGGAGCACCTATGGAACCACGCTTTATAAGGAGACTGGGGATATCTATCTCGTGGCAGATGTCTTGGGGCACAAGGATGTCAACACCACCCGAAAGCATTATGCCGCAATGGAACAAGAGCGTAGGCGCCGGGCCGCCAATGCTGTGCAGCTGCGTGAAAACAACAAAAAATAGAAATAGAAACCATTTATTATTTTCCAGGACTACTTTACAAACTCAACAGAGTAATAAGGCACAATCAATCGCTGTCCTGCACGGATTTCTGCCGCGTCATCCAAATTGTTGATACTGCACACCTCTTCAATATAGGTATCCTTATCTTTATATTGATGATAGTCAACATACTGATTAGCAATGCTCCAAAGGTTGTCCCCTGCCTCTACCGTGACACTGGTATAATATTTAAACATTACATCCGCTGTGTCATTCTTCGCACTGGATGTCAGGGAATGGTAGGAAACCACGCAGATCAGAATAGACCACACCGCCATCACCATGAACAAAAACCGTACTCTTCTCTCCCTCCGTCTCCGAATGATTCTCTTATATTCTCTCAATTCACGGTCAGTCATCTCGCATATCTTCTTAGATTCTCTCATGGTCACACACTCCATTCTTTCAAAATAAAATACATTTATGTTAGTTACATCTGCTATCCAGAAAATTTGTTCGTGAACATCTGTTCTGGAAACATTATATCGAACATATTTTCTTTTGTCAACAAAAATCGAACATATTTTTGGAATATATGTTTGCCTTTTCAAAAATACTATGTTATAATGCTTTTACAGGATTTTGTAACTATCTATTAAATATGGAGGTATTCACATGAGTTTTGGCAAGATCACGCCTAAGCAACAGCAGATTCTGGACTATATCAAAGATGAAATATTACAAAAAGGCTATCCCCCTACGGTTCGCGAGATTTGTGAGACGGTTAATTTAAAGTCCACCTCCTCTGTCCACTCCCATCTGGAGACATTGGAAAAAAACGGCTATATTCGCCGCGATCCCACAAAACCACGCGCCATCGAGATCTGTGATGACAGCTTCCAGATGGTTCGCACGGAGATGGTGAGCATTCCTGTCGTTGGGAATGTTGCCGCCGGACAGCCCATTCTTGCCGAGGAAAATATACAGGATTACTTTCCCGTTCCAGCAGGTTTTGTGCCCAAGGGGGAATCCTTTATATTAAATGTACGCGGGGATTCCATGATCAATGTGGGCATCTATGACGGCGACCGTGTCCTTGTCCACTCCTGCAACACTGCCAATAACGGCTCCATTGTAGTTGCGTTGATCGACGATTCCGCCACGGTGAAAACTTTCTATCGCGAAAGCGGGCATATCCGCCTGCAGCCTGAGAATGATACCATGGATCCCATTATTGTAGATGATTGCCAGATTCTTGGAACCGTTTTCGGCATTTTCAGATTCTATAAGTAACAGTCCGTTACATTGTTCCTTTTCACACCCCAGCCATGAAACAGCTTCAGGTGGATGAATGATCATCCGCCTGGAGCGTCCCGTGCTGGTTCCCCTCAAAAAGCAATCTTCCACTTTCCTTTCAACTCCCAAATAACAGTTCAACCCTCACATCCAAAAACTACTTGACATCAGAAAATTTGCGTGCCATAATATTGAATATAAATTCAATGAAAATATTTTCAATGAACGAGGTGAATTATGTCAATAAGAGAAGAACAAAAAGAACAACGCCGTTGGCTTATCATCACAAAAGCCGCTGAGTTGTTTGCCAAAAACGGCTATGCCGACACGAAAATCGGTGATATCGCGAAAGCCGCCGATATGAGTATCGGTTTGCTGTTTCACTATTTCGAGTCCAAGGAAAAGCTCTATGAGGAGTTGGTGAAAATGGGCGCGGAATTTTCAAAAAAACCACAGGAGATAAATATCAACAATCCACTGGACTATTTCAGAATGAGTATTGAGGGGATTTTTTCCGCTGTGCGCGAGCAGCCCATGGTGCTGTATATGTTTGTGCTTATGGGACAGACACGCCGCAATGAAACGATTCCGCAGCATATCCGTGAAATTGCTCTCGGCATTGACCAAGTGGAGCAATCGGCAGAGATCATAGCAGCAGGACAGGAATATGGTTATTTCCGCGAGGGCGACCCACATTTGCTGTCATTCACATTTTGGAGCGCGGTACAGGGTGTTATGGAACAGCTTGCAGTGACGCCCACTATGGAGTTTCCAAGTGTTGATTGGCTCATTGATATCATCAAAGGAAAAAAGGGGAAAAATAATGATTAAAGCGAAAGAAATTACAAAATCCTATGGCAGGGAACAGGTTCTTAAGGGTATCAACCTGCAAATTAACGACGGAGATTTTGCGGTGATTCTCGGTGCGTCAGGATCAGGGAAATCCACGCTGCTAAACGCGATTTCGGGTTTGGAACGTCCCGACGGCGGGAGCATTTTTTATGATAACTCAGATATTTCTGGATTATCAGATGACGAGCTGACTAAGTTCCGCAAAAACAATGTAGGTTTTATTTTTCAGCAATACTATCTTCTGCCGAATATGACGGTGAGCCAGAATGTGCGGATGGGTGCAGATCTGGCACAAAACAGTGAATATCAATCGATCATTGAAGCAGTTGGTTTGGGGGGCAAATTAAACAGTTATCCAAGCGAACTATCGGGAGGCGAACAACAGCGTGTATCTATCGCAAGAGCGCTGGCAAAACAGCCCCGAGTGCTGTTTCTTGATGAACCCACAGGCGCGCTTGACGAGGAGACGGGGCGACAGGTTCTTGACTACATAATAAAGCTGTGGAACGACAAACAATTCACCATTGTCATGGTGACACACAACGCGAACATTGCTGAGACCGCCAAGACCGTGATCCGGATGAAGAGCGGAAAAATTGCGGAAATTTATACAAACGATACACAAAAAAATTCATATGAGATAGGTTGGTGAGATGAAATGATTATCAAAAAACAAGGGGTAAAACTGATGATACCCGCGATTATGGCGGCCTGCGCAGTCTTCATCTGCGCGTTATTTCTCAATTATCGGCAGGATTTATTGCTGATCGAGAGCCAAATTATTCCCGAACAGTCGGTTTATTTTGAAGCGATGAAAACAACATCGGTGGTAGTATGCGCGGTAGCGGGCGGCTGTCTGCTGATCACAACAGCAATTATGCTGATCTTCTATGTCAAGCATTACATTGATACCCACAAAAAGCAGCTCGGAATTCTGAAAGCGCTGGGATATTCCAGAGTGAAAATTGCTGCAAATTTTTGGATTTTCGGGGTGAGTGTACTGATTGGGACATCAGTTGGTTTGTGCGGCGCGTTCTGCTTCATGCCGTGGTTTTACGATATTCAAAACAAGGATAAACTGCTCCCCGAGGTGACGCTGGGATTCCATGCAGAATTGCTCGTCTTCCTTGTAATTCTGCCTACAGTTTTCTTTATGGCACTGGGAATTGTTTACGCTATATTCAAGCTAAAAATGCCTGTATTGATGCTGATTAAAGAAAATTTCCGCAGCAAGGCCAGGCGCACAGGGCACATAAATAACGACGGATTATTTCTGGAAAATTTGAAAAAAACCACACTGAAAAGCCGAAAATCCCTGATATTTTTTCTAATGTTTGCATCATTTTGTTACGGCGCAATGACGCAGATGTCGCTTAGCATGAATGATCTGGCAAGTCCCGTAATGGGCGGTATGATGCTATTTATAGGACTTTTGCTCGGTTTTGTGACATTGTTTTTGGCGGTGACCACGGTTGTCGATTCCAACACACAAACAATCGCAATGATGAAAGTGTTCGGGTATTCGCAGACTGACTGCAAACACGCAATTTTAGACGGTTATCGCCCTCTTTCGTATATCGGCTTCGGGATAGGCACCGTCTATCAGTATGCGCTTTTGCGGATTATGGTTGATGTGGTTTTTGCGGACATGGAAAATGTGCCCACATATGAGTTCGATTTTGCCGCAATGTTCACTTCTCTCGTTTCATTCGTGATCATTTACGAGATTTTTATGGTGGCTTACTCCGCGAAAATCAAGAAAATTACGGTGAAGGAGATCATGCTCAGAGAATAAGCATCACAGCATAAAATGCCCTGAAACTACTATTTCAGCAACTCAAACAAGTCCCCTCCAAGCTCCATATATTTCAGATAAATATCCTCATAGGATTGCAGCATATAATGGCTGGAATTCGTAAAAACATCCTGCTTCAAATAAAAAATTACTTTATTGATAAAGGCCTCCGGTTTGGCTAAATCCTCAGCCTTCACAAAAAACGGCCCCAGCTTTTTATTTTCCGGAATCCTTGCCAGTTCAGGGCGTTCTTCAGCAATCCTCTCGAGATTCAGCATATCGATCAGATAATTGGCCAATCTTGCAAAGGTAGGCCAATTCCGCTTTAACTTATCCGCGCGTTCAAGCGTCTGCACGTACTTTTCCAGCTTTGTGCCCATAAATAGAACCGACAAAGGCAGCCTGCCTGCAAAGAGATCATACTCCCTGATCCACGCCTCCGGCATATCATCAAAATCAATCCGTACATATTCCAGTTGAAAACGACGTTTGAAAGCGCTGTCCAACACAAAGATATTCTCATCCGCCGTATTCATGGTCGCCAGAATATTAAAATTTGCGGGCAGCCATATTTTGCCCTCCTCAAAAAGCCTTTTCAGCCCAGGGTCTTTGGAAAAATAAGCCGTGACATCCACATTTTGCACGGCATATTCTGATTTTCCATTCTCCTGCCGATCCAGCAATTGAAATAAATCCCCAAAGATGGCCGGTGAATTACCGCGGTTAATCTCTTCTATCACCAGATAATATCTCTCAGCAGGATTGTTGAAAGCATCCTTCAACAAAGCGGTAAAGGGGCCTGGAGAATAAATATAATCCAAGGGTCTGTCCAACGACATCAAAGGTTTAATGCTGCCCACAAAATCTTCATATGTATAAGTAGGGTGAAAAATCAATCGTCTGCAATGGGTGTCCCGTTCCTTCTGATCCGGATATTCCTGCTCCAAAATATGCTGTACCTTATAGGACTTTCCCGTGCCGGGAGCACCATAATAGATACGCTGCACAGGGGTCATGGGCACTTCCGTATAGTTAAATTCCTTGCCTCTGTCCTCGCTGTAATTTGATTTTGACTCAGAGACGTTTTTCAGATAATAGGGAGCCTCCATATCCGTGCCGTTGCCCAACTCACCATGCGTAAGAAAAACCTTATACAGCTTCATCGCCACACCGAATGTGCCGTTGCCATTCTCGCGATTCACCTGCTCGTAATCAGACGCCGCCAAAATTTTATTATAGACAGTCTCAAATTCACTGTCGTCACCGATGGTGAACAAATTGCCCGCCACCGGTGGAACCATCTTGTGGCAGGCTGTCCTCAGGGAATAGCAATAGGCAATGATCGCATTGTCCGTGTATCTGCGTATGCCATTCTCATTCAATTGATTACGCATCCACTCCCGGAATATTCTCTCCTGCTCAGATGGCGTGTTTCTCATACGATTCTCCTTTATTCAAACCGAACTTTCATATATGCAATGATCTCATCCACACAGCGCTCATACCCCAGCTTGGAGGAATCCAGGCACAGGTCATAGTTTCTTGCGTCCGTCCACTCCCTGCCTGTATGATACTTATAATATTCTGCCCTGTCTCTATCAGTCTTAGCCACAAAACGTTCCAATTCCCGTTCATTCATGCTATGTTTCTTGGCCGCCTGCTCCATACAGAAGTCATGGGGAGCATGGACAAAAACACTGAGTATATTGTCATAATCCTTCAAGACATAATCCGCACACCTGCCCATGATCACACAGGACTCCTCCTGCGCCAACTGCCTGATAATCTTTGCCTGATAGTTAAAAAGATTGTCATTGGAAGTAAATTCGTCACTCTCCGGTGGAATCAGTTCGCCGCTGTACACATTTTTAACAATGCGGTACAAAAGACTCGTGTTCTTGACATTCTCGTCCGCATTGTTGAACAAAGCCTCGCTGATACCGCTGTCCTCGCTCGCAAGCTTCATGAGCTCCTTGTCATAATAATGGATATTCAGACGATTTGCCAGCATCTCTCCCACGGTTCTGCCGCCGCTCCCATACTGTCTTGCAATTGTAATCACAATATTTTTCTGCATACTATTCACCCAAATATGCCTTTCTGATGGAATCATCCTGCAGCAAGTCCTGTGCCTTCCCCTCAAGCACGATATTGCCGGTCTCCAACACATATGCCCTGTCTGCAATGGAAAGCGCCTTCTTGGCATTCTGCTCTACCAGAAGCACGGTGGTGCCGCCTTTGCTGACCTCCTGAATGATATCAAAGATTTCATTTACAAAAATGGGGGACAATCCCATAGATGGCTCATCCATCAAAATAATCTTGGGGTGGCTCATCAGCGCCCTGCCCATGGCAAGCATCTGTTGTTCACCGCCGCTCAAGGTTCCTGCCAACTGATTTTGCCGCTCCTCAAGACGGGGAAAACGCTCAAACACTGTTTGAAGGGTCTGTCGGATTTCCTCTTTATCCTTCCTTGTATAGGCTCCCATTTTCAGATTCTGGAGCACTGTAAGCTGGGCAAACACTCTTCTGCCCTCCGGCACATGAGCCATGCCCATGGAAACGATTTTGTGCCCCGGAATTTTGGTGATATCCTGTCCCTCAAACAAGACACTGCCGTTCTTGGGTGCGAGCAGTCCGGAAATCGTGTGAAGTATCGTGGTCTTACCCGCACCGTTTGCACCGATCAGCGCAACCACTTCTCCCTCGTCCACATGAAAGGACACACCCTTTATGGCCTGTATCATACCATAATATACCTGAATGTCTTTGATCTCTAACATCATACGCGGCTCCTTCTATTCGCCCAGATAGGCTTTGATGACCTCCGGATTGTTCAACACATCCGAAGTCTTACCTTGACAGAGTACACGTCCGAAATTCAACACCGTCAGCTCTTCGCAGATGCCGCTCACAAGTTTCATGTCATGCTCGATCAACAGAATGGTCATCTCAAAGTGCTTTCTCACAAAACGAATGGTATCCATCAGTTCCTGCGTCTCATTGGGATTCATACCGGCGGCAGGCTCATCCAGAAGTAAAAGCTTCGGTTTGGTGGCAAGTGCGCGGGCAATCTCCAATTTACGCTGTTTACCGTAAGGGAGATTGGCGGCAAGAATATCAGCCTCATCCGCCAGATCAAATACCTTTAACAGTTCCATGGCCTCTTCATTCATCTGTTTTTCCACACGGAAATACTTAGGCAGACGCAGAATTCCGGTGAGGGTGCCGTAATAATTGTGATTGTGAAGGCCGACTTTCACATTTTCCAACACCGTCAGCTCTTTAAAAAGGCGGATATTCTGGAACGTTCTCGCAATTCCGCAGCGATTGATCTCTATGGTCTTCTTGCCGGTAATATTCGTACCGTCCAAGGTGATGATTCCTTCGTCCGGTTTATAGACGCCTGTGAGCAGGTTGAAGACTGTTGTCTTGCCGGCTCCGTTTGGCCCGATCAGACCGTATAGACATCCGTTCTCGATCGTCACATGAAAATCATCCACCGCGCGAAGTCCGCCGAAAGAAATGCTTAAGTTCTTTACTTCCAACATTGCCATCTTTCTCAAACCTCCTTTGCGGTCTTGTTCTTGCTAAGTTTCG
Source organism: uncultured Lachnospiraceae bacterium (assembly GCA_947175035.1). GTDB lineage: Bacteria > Bacillota > Clostridia > Lachnospirales > Lachnospiraceae > Acetatifactor. Next base: position 11,014 of record CAMWLG010000049.1, read on the forward strand.
ATTTGACTGTCGCGGTGATTTTCTTACGCCACTCGATACATGCGGGTGCCCAGTTAAAGAGCATCATGACGATCAGTATGATCGCATAGATCAACATGCGGTAATCGCTTACCACACCGCGCAAAAGCTCCGGGAGGAGGGTGAGAACCACGGCGGCGATCATGGAACCGCGGATATTGCCCATACCGCCCAGCACAACAAACACCAGAATCATAATGGACATATTGTAACCGAAATTCTTGGGCAGTGCCGTCAGGGTGGACAGATTGTGTGCGTAAAGCACTCCGGCCACACCAGCCAAAGCTGCGGAAATGCTGAAAGCCATCATCTTATATTTGGTCACGGGAATCCCCACAGACTCCGCTGCAATGGTATTGTCGCGGATTGCCATGATAGCGCGGCCGTCCCGGGAGTGAACCAGATTCAACACGATGAAGAGGGTAATTAACAACAGGATAACGCCTATCGTAAAATTGGAGTTATTCGGCGTTCCCGTAATGCCCATGGCGCCGTTGATAATGATCTTGTCAGAGTCTTCCATGTGCAGATCCAGAGAACTCTTGAAAGAGAAATGGACACCATTTTCGTCAATTCCAAGATACAAAATATTGATGAGATTCTTGATAATTTCTCCGAAGGCAAGCGTCACAATGGCCAGATAATCCCCTTTGAGCCTGAGCACAGGAATTCCGATCAGAATACCGAAAATACCCGCCGCGGCTGCACCGATCAGAATGGCCAGAAAAAACCGCAGTCCGCCCGGCATACCGGGCACGAACATATTCATGCATTTGGAGAAAAACGCGCTAGAGAAAGCGCCAATACACATGAAACCCGCATGTCCCAGACTCAACTCTCCCAGAATCCCCACGGTGAGATTTAAGGAGACGGCCAAAATAGCATAGATACACAGAGGTACCAACAATCCCTTCATCAGACTGCTGATATTCCCCGTTCCGATCAGGATCTGTACGATAATATAGGCGGCAACCACAAGCCCCATAGTAATCAAATTACTGCGAACTGTCTTCTTCATATCTATCCCCCTGCCCGTTTTGGCGGGCATCCGATTAAACTTTTTCCTGAATGTTTTTCCCCAGAAGTCCTGTGGGTTTCACCAACAATACCACGATGAGCACCGCAAATACAATGGCGTCGGCCATCTGGGAAGAAATATATGCCTGACTGAAGATCTGAATGACGCCAAGCAGAATACCGCCGATGAAAGCACCAGGGATGGAGCCAATACCGCCGAACACCGCCGCCACAAAAGCCTTGATGCCGGGCATGGAGCCGGTGTAGGGCGTCAGGGACGGATACGCTGAACACATCAGTACGCCCGCAATGGCCGCCAACGCCGATCCTATAGCAAAGGTCAGTGAGATGGTCCCGTTCACATTGACCCCCATGAGCTGGGCCGCACCCTTATCCTCGGACACGGCGAGCATCGCCTGCCCCATCTTCGTCTTATTAATAAACAACATTAAGACCGCCATAATCACGATACAGGTGATGATTGTGACAATGGTCACACCGTTTATCGAGATCTGTCCGTCAAAGAGGTTGATATTTTCCACATTTACCACAGAAGTGAATGATTTGGCATTGGCGCCAAAAATCAGCAGAGCGACATTTTGCAGCAGATAGCTGACGCCAATGGCCGTAATCAGCACTGCCAGAGAGGAGGATGCCTTTCTGAGCGGCTTGTACGCTATTTTCTCAATGACGATGCCGAGCACCGTGCAGACCACCACGGATATCAGCACACCCAGAACCGGATGCATTCCCATGGTGCTACAGATGGTGTAACAAGTAAATCCACCCACCATAATGACATCTCCGTGCGCAAAATTCAACATCTTCGCAATTCCGTACACCATGGTATATCCCAGTGCAATCAACGCATAGACGCTTCCAAGACTGATACCGTTTATCAAATACGTTACAAAACTCATAAAAACCTCCATCCATTGCAAAATACACTTTTTAAGTATAGCAGAAGCAGCCCGTTCCCGCAAGTAAATTACTCCGAAAACAGATGCAAAATTATTTTAAATGAAAGCAAGGGCTGCCTTATGCAGGGGCAGCCCTCTCTGGCCTTATTAACCAAAAGCAATTTACATTGCAGTATATTCACCATTTTTGATGACAACCGCTCTGGGAGCCTTGTTGACCTCACCGGTTTCAACCCAGGTCATACCCTCGCCGGTCACACCGTCAACGGTAATCTGAGGCATTGCAGCCTTGAGCGCGTCACCAAGCTCGGAAACACTCATGGAAGGATTTGCATTGCTCTGCTTGATAGCCTCCGCCAGAATATATACCGCATCATAGCCATCTGCGGCAAACTGGTTCGGCGTGTCATTGTATGCGGCCCGATAGGAAGCCGTAAAGGCCTGGCTGGCCGCGTCTTTTGCGTCTGCCGCAAAAGGAGTTAAGAGCATAACGCCCTCGGTCAGGGAGACATCAAAGTTCTCAACACCGAGAATACCGTCCATACCGTCACAGGAGAACCACTTAGGCGCATATCCCATGCTGTTTGCCTGTGTCAGGATCAGTGCAGACTCCTGATAGTAGATCGGCAGGAATACCAGATCTGCGTTTGCGTCCTTTGCCTTCTGAAGCTGTACGGAAAAGTCTGTCTTATTGTCGGAGGTAAATGCCTCTGCCACTACGATCTCAAAATCCTGATTCGCAGCGCCCTTCACAAAGCTCTCATAGATACCGGAAGAATACACGTCGGAGCTGTCGTAAATCACGGCAATCTTCTCGCCAAGCTTATTCTCGCCGATGTACTGCGCGGAAGCAGCTCCCTGATTCGGGTCAGAGAAGCATACCTGGAATGCATTGTCATACTGGGTACACTTTACTGCGGAACCGGAGGGTGTCAACATCATCATGTTGTCCTTATGGGTCTCCTCGCTGACCGCGATACAAGGGGTAGACGTCACACAGCCGATAATCATCTGTGCGCCCCAGTCCTTGACGGTATTGTAGGCGTTGATGGATTTCTCCGCATCGTGCTCGTCATCCTGAAAGTTTACTTCCAACTGATAGCCGTTTACGCCGCCTGCGGCATTGATCTCATTCACAGCAAGCTGGATACCGTTCATAACATTGATGCCATAGATTGCTGCACCACCAGTGGTGGGTCCGATACCGCCGATTTTGAATGTACCAGAAGCTGCGCCATTGCCGCCTTCTGCATTGTTGTTTGCTGCACTGTTGTTTGCCGCGCCGCTATTCTCGACAGTACTGTTGTTTCCAGTTGAATTGTTTACTGAATTACCAGCGTCGGAACCGCCGCAGCCTGCCATAGCCAGAACCATTGCGGAAGCTACGACAACACTTACGAGTTTGTTAAATTTTTTCATAACTTTTCCTCCTTATGCCTTTTAATAAATGTATACATTGCATTTTTGTATACAAGTATTATTTCAGAATATACTCCATTCTCGATTCTTTGTCAATATTTTCTTACTGAATTAAACGAAAAATTTAAATTATTTTCATATTCCAAGGGCATAATAGTCATGTGCCGTAAAAAAAGCTTAAGGAAAAGCATAAAACCAGAAGAAATGAGGGGAAAAAATATGGGAAGCAAATTTATTGAAGGCACCGGGCTCGCCATTGCGATCATCGGCGCAATCAACTGGGGACTGATTGGTCTCCTTCGGTTTGACCTTGTGGCATTCCTGTTCGGGGATATGTCATGGATTTCCCGCATTGTCTATGTACTTGTGGGAATATGCGGACTTTATCTGTTGACCTTCTATATGAAGCTGTCAGACAACAGATCCACGCAATAACCGGCATAAAAAAACGAGCAGAGGAAACACTGTCTATTCTGTACGACAGCGCATCCTCTGCTTTTTGTAGCCATTCTTTTTTTATCCTATGACGCGGAATACTATAATTCTTCCATGTCTATCTGCTTTCCATCCCGCCAAAGCCTCTCCAAATCATACAACAAACGGTTTTCTTTGTCAAAGATATGGACAATGATAATGCCAAAATCCATCAAAATCCAATTAGCAGCCTCATAACCTTCTATCTGTTTTACCAGATATCCCGCTCTTCCTAGCTTTTCCTCCACATTGTCGCAGAGCGCCTGTATCTGGCTGCGATTGCTGCCGCCGGCAATCATAAAGACATCCGCAATCACCGAAACCTCGCTGATGTCAATCAAACGAACATCCTCAGCCTTTTTGTCCGCCAATGCGTCCAAGGCTAATTTTGTCATCTCTCTTACATCTTTATCCATATATAAATCCCTTTCCTACCTTTTAGTATAAAATTGATATGTTTTCTCCGTCATGGGGTCGATATCCCCGCCACACTCACTCAGATATTTCAAGGTATCTCCGAGAATCCGTATCAAAGCCGCGTCTATATCCGCAAACGCAAGCTGACGGATCTCGTCCAATCCCGGCGCCTTATTCCTGCCGGGCTCAATATAGTCCGCCACAAAAATGATTTTTTCCAAAAGACTCATTCCGGGACGTCCCGTGGTGTGGTTTAAAATCGCGTAAATCACATCGGGATCATTCACCCCATACTCTTCCATCGCCATAAAGCTTCCCACCTTGGCATGAAGCAGCGAGGGATTCCTGCGCTCCACCTCATTGATGCTGATGTTATGTTTCTCGCAAAAAGCCAAGCGCTTCTCGTCGGAAAGACATTTGGCGCAATCATGTAAAAGCCCTGCCAACTGGGCATTTTTGATGGAGGCATTATAGCACATGGCAAGCGCCGCCGCGGTGTATTCCACCCCCAGGGTATGCTCGTAACGTTTGTCGTCCAGAGCCTTCTCCATAGCTTTCCTGATTTTCTTCAACTCAGTCGTCTTCATCTCTGTAAAATCCCTTTTCTTCTATATAGGATATCACGTTCCCCACAGTCATATATCGAATACTTTTACCGGCATTCACACGCACACGAATCTCCGTGGAGGAAAATGCCAAATTGCGAAAAGGCAGTAACGTAATACGGGCATTAAATCTTCCCTGCAGTTCACCTATCTTATCCCGCATGTGAAACATATCCGCGTCTCCCCGCACCGCCGCCACGATCTCGCAGGCATTGAAAATGCGCTCCGGTTCCTTCCAAGCCTCTATACTGTACAGACAATCTGCTCCAAAAATAAAGAAAAATTCATCCTCGGGATAAAGCCTTCCAAGCTCTTCCAACGTCTCATAGGTGTAGGTATTTCCCTCGCGTTTCACCTCGATGTCCAGACAGTCAAAGTACGGATTGTCCGCCACCGCCAAACGGGTCATCTCCAAACGTTCCATGGGAATCGGCATTTTCACTTTCCTCTGCCCGCCCCTCATCTTATTCGCCTCGTCCTTCATATAAGAGATTCCCGTGGGAATAAACCATACTTTATCTAATGAAAGCTCTTCCCTGGCACACTCCGCCAACATCAGATGTCCTATGTGGACAGGGTTAAAGGTACCACCCAAAATACCGATTCTGCTCATGCTTCCTCCCATTTTTGTTTTATCATAGAAATCCTATTTGGGCAATATAATTTTGGGATTCTCATGATCAGGCTTATACAACACGATCTTCCTCCCAATCACCTGCACCACCTGCGAATGGGTGCGATCCGCCACCGCCTCCGCAATGGCTTTGGGATCGTCAAGACAATTCTTTAACACCGCCACCTTAATCAATTCATTATTGTTAAAACACTCCTCCACAGCTTCCGTCACTTCCGGAGTCAGACTTGCCTTCCCAATCTGAAACACCGGATTAAGATTGCTGGCGAGGCTTTTCAAATATGCTCTCTGCTTACTCGTCATCCTAATTCCACCTATTTATTTATAATAGTCAAATGACAATCCGTACATGCGCACAGTATCGCCCTCGGAGATTCCCAACTCCTCAAGCTGTTCCAAAATCCCGTTCTCCTTTAAGAAATTCTGGAAAAAGGTAAAACCTTTCTCGCTCTCCAAGTTGGTATAACCGAGCATTTTCTCTATACGGGGACCCTCCACCACATACTCGTCCGCCTCCTCATCATAGACGACGGTATAGGGTTCCTCAGAATATCCCTTCTTAAGCTCGGGAAAATATTCCTGTTCAAATATCATAGGTTTTGTTCCAATATCCAGAAGCATCTCATTTACCCGATATAAGAGTGGCTTAACCCCCTCCCCGCTCACCGCAGAGATAGGGAACACCTGAATCCCCTTGGGCTCGAATTCTGCCCGGATTAAAGCTACAGGATCCTCCCCTTCTGAATATATGGCATCTATCTTATTGGCAGCTATCACCTGCGGTCTCTGGGCAAGCTCCGGATTGTACGCCTCCAACTCCTTGTTGATGGCATGGATATCTTCGACAGGGTCTCTTCCTTCCGTGCCCGCTGCGTCCACAATATGGATAATGACTTTCGTGCGCTCGATATGGCGAAGAAACTCGTGCCCAAGTCCAACTCCCTCGGACGCCCCCTCGATCAACCCGGGAATATCCGCAATGACAAAGCCCCCTGTTCCCTCCAAATCCACAACCCCCAGATTCGGGTTCAACGTCGTGAAATGATAGTTGGCAATCTTAGGCTTGGCATTGGTCACACGGGACAAAAACGTGGATTTGCCCACATTGGGAAAACCTACAAGACCCACGTCCGCAATCACCTTAAGCTCCAGAAGGAGATCCAGCTCCTGCGCCGGCTGTCCCGGCTGCGCATACTTGGGCGCCTGCATGGTGCTGGTGGCATAATGCTGATTGCCATTGCCTCCCCTGCCGCCTTTTAACAGCACGATCTGCCGGTTCTCTCCCGACATATCCGTGATCACCTGCCCGCTCTCTGCCTCCTTGATGACAGTACCCAGCGGAACTTTAATGACAATATCCTCGCCATCCTTGCCTCTGCAGTTTTTCTTCCCGCCCGGCTCACCGTCGCCGGCTTTATATTTTCTGATGTGCCGAAAGTCGATCAAGGTATTCAATCCCTCGTCCACTTGGAAAATCACATCTCCACCCCGTCCGCCGTCGCCGCCGTCAGGCCCGCCGTTGGGCACATACTTCTCGCGTCTAAATGACACATGACCGTCGCCGCCTTTGCCGCTTCGGACATATATTTTGGCTCTGTCAGCAAACATAACGCCGCTCCTCTCACGCTTAAACAGGGGCTTCAAACATACACCGTTTGAAGCCCCTGCTCATTCTTACTGCTCTACCGGATATACGGAAGCCTGCTTCTTGTCGCGGCCCTTTCTCTCAAAACGCAAAACGCCGTCAACCAGTGCATACAAGGTATCGTCACCGCCGATACCCACATTTATGCCGGGATGAATCTTGGTTCCACGCTGTCTGTAAAGAATGTTGCCCGCCTTCACAAACTGACCGTCAGCACGCTTCGCACCCAATCTCTTGGACTCGGAATCTCTGCCGTTCTTGGTAGAACCTACTCCCTTTTTATGAGCAAAAAATTGAAGGTTCAAATTTAACATGGTCTACACCTCCTTGAATTTTACTTGTAAATACTTCTTGCCATATTCCTTGCTGAGCATCTCCAGATTAAACACCATGGAGTCCAGCAAGAACGTGGATTTCTCCTGCAAAGGCTTCTCTGTCGAAAAGGTAAATTTCATAAAACCGGTCTCCTCGTTCGTCACCGCATCTATCTGTTCCCCCGCCAATGCCTCAAGAGAGTTCATCGTGCCGGTCACCAACATGGATATGGCCGCGCACAGGATATCCGGTTCTCCCGCCTTCGCATACTCTGCATGCCCCATACAGACAATCTGCCTGTAATGGCATTCTTTGTTCATGGTAATCTCAATCGTGGTCATAATACAATCAATATCTGTTATGCGTTGATCTTGTCGATCTTAACCTGAGTGTATGCTTGTCTGTGACCGTTTTTCTTGTGGTAGCCGGTTTTTCTCTTGTACTTGTATACAATAACCTTCTTGCCACGTCCCTGATCCATAACGGTTGCGGATACAGATGATTTCTCAACATCCTTGCCAACCTTGAGGGTTCCGTCACTTACTGCGATCACCTGGTCAAAAGTTACAGTACTGCCGGTCTCTACATCAAGCTTTTCTACCTTGATCACGTCACCCTCGGCAACCTTGTACTGCTTCCCGCCTGTTGCAATAATTGCGTACATATTAAGGCACCTCCTTCATAGAACATCTGCGGACTGCCGCATCTGTCCTTTACTCGCTAACTGTGGTGGTGTCCAGTAAAAATGGGCACACTTCTACCTCGTTATGCGGCATACCACGTTATAATAGCATGTACTGGAGGAAAATGTCAATAGCTTTCACAGAAGATTTTAAAAAGCTTTATACGATTGTTGCACAATGCCCCTTTGTCTGTTTCCCCTTTTCGATCTGTTCCTTATATCCTGCGATATAGAAAGGGATATTGTCCTCGATTCCATTCAGTACGCGGCCTTTGACCTTCTGCCACACACGAATCGAAACACTAAAGTCAGGTTCTCCTGCAATCAGGATGGGCTGCTGTTCGTCCTCCAGCCAGTAATATTCGCCCCCGTAATTTTGGCGGGCCGTTTCAAAGATATAGCAGCCCACCATAGACGACACATTGAAAAGAGCTTCCTCATCCAAATTCTCTCCCTCAAATGAGCCTAAGAAGCCATCAACCTCTTCTAAACTTTCAATAGAAAAGTCAAAATCGGGAAATCCTGCTTCTCTCATATTAGACACAAAGTTATTTGCTGTAGACACGATATCTTCCTGCAGTTTTCCCATTTTACATTTCTCCCTATAATCCGTATAGATTCTTCCCTTTTAACAATTATATCTCTATTTCCTCATGCGGAACCTTGGCGATGAAGTCAGCCTCCTCAAGATTGTAAAAATACTCTCTCATAGCCGATCTGAGCTGTTCCAGAGAAAGGATATCCCGCTCTCTCGGAGTGTATTTCCCAAAGGGTGTGACAAGGTTGACACGCTCGGTATTCGCACAGTCAGGGTTGATCATCCCATACGCCCTACGTCCGCCCAGATTGAACCACGCCTCACAGACAAATTGATTGCCGACACCATAAAATTGAAAAAATCCATCATGGGATGTGAAAATTACATAGTCCTCTTTGCCCTCCGCCACAAGGGATAGGTAATAATCCGCTTCCTTAAAAACAATTTTCTCTATTTTTTCACCGCTTGCCAATTCAACATCAGGCACTCTCAGCACTCCCGTCTTGGGCATCTCGCCATCCGCAACCACAGAGAACACCACATCGACAAAACTCTCTATGCCGTCCTCGGCACCGTTCAGAATCCGTTTGTGCGCCTTGGTGATCGGCGAAACCTCCATGTGGTTGTCAGGATCGAGAATGGCGAGTATGGGAAGATCATCGTCCTTGACCCAGACAAATCCCCTCTCCGCCAGACCGGAGCACAGCATTACCTCTCCGATATAGATTCCATACAAAACCGCGGCATTCCACAGAGTTTGTGCACCTTCGTCACCGTCATACTCGTCAAGGTGATTGTGATAGGATTCAAGAAGAATGTCAACTCTCCCTGCACTTTCCCTCGTGTAATCGAGCATAATTCCGCTTTGTGCGGCAAAATGCACCGCATGTTCCGCGGTATCCTTAGCGATATCATTAATATCCTCCATCTGTCCTCTTCCCTATTTTTGTATTCTCTCTATTCCTTACCTATCATTGATTAACAGCTCCATCATCTTACTGATATACACCAAGTTTGCCATATCACTGTCCGACCACTTGCGGGACAGATCACTCATCTTGCAATAGGCAATATACCCCTCGTGCTCCTTGCAGTTCATTTTGTAGATCAACGCAACCTTCACACCGTGTTCCGTCAGATATTGATACATCTGGGGACAGAGCTGCTCGATCAAATCCAGCTTTTCGATGACAGCCATGTCATGTTCCATGTAGAGGTGGACAAAATTCTCCTCATGCACATAATTGACAAAGGAATCCTCTGGCTTTTCCTCGCCATTCACATTCCAATAGCTTTCCAACAGAGTCTTCTCGGCGTTCCCATAGGATAAATGAATCACATCCAGTCCGAAGGTATTGCCGATATCTTCAAGCATCATATCATAAGGACGATTCGTCTGCCATGCCAAATATTCCATCATTTTCAGCACAAGATCTTCCTTGTCCTGTCTCTGTACTGTACTGCCTTGTTCATTGACAGGTTCGTCCTCCGCGAGCACATCCCCATGCACATCACGGGCATAGACAATATAACGGTTTTTCCCTTTGTTCTTTGCCCGATAAAGCATCTTGTCCGCAATCTTGAACAGATCATCATAGACCAGAGCATCCTCCGGATACGTGGAAACACCGATGGAGCATGTTACCTGCGGTACTTCCTTGCGATCCTTGTATGCCCACTCCACATTACTCCTGATGCTGCGGAGCACGCCTCGCAAATCCGCGAGTTCATTCACCCCTTCCAGAACGATAAACATCTCGTCGCCGCCGATACGACCCGCATACCCTTTTCCTGCAACAGCCTCTTGCAGAATATCAGCCACGGTAGCCAGCACCTCGTCCCCGAACATATGCCCCAGCGTATCATTCACTTGTTTAAAATTGTCGAGATCCACAATACACAGATTGACATTATACTTTGGCTTGTTCCTGAGCAGATTCTCCGTATATTCCACGATTGCCTTTTTGGTGAGCAGTCCTGTGGTCATGTCCCGCTCAAAATCATTTTGGACATGCTCAGTGCTTCCGCCGTCCGAATTTCTACACATGATGTATCCCAAAACCATCTGTTCTTTGCGTGAATTCAGGATTGTTTTTCCCTTCACAATATGGACGCTCTTTGGAAGATCCTTTTTCTTATTTGAAAAAGAAAGCTTATATTCAAACCCTTTTGTCCCCCTTGCAATGTCCTGGCACAATTCCTGAAAAACAGTTTCTTCATCCACAGCATGGTTTTGCAAAATGGCGTCCTTGAACTCCTCTATCGTCCCTTGAAAAGACATTACCCGGTTGATGCTTCCACCATTAAACACCTCCAAAGAATCCTTCTGCACATCATACAGGAATAGATTCTCGCCCCACATGTCAAGGAACTCTCTATACAGTCCGTTCTCATCACATAGATTGTTCAGCTTGTCCTCCAGCCCGCCAATATCATGAATCTTAAACTCGATATAAGATTCCTTCTCACCTTCTATCTCAGTTCCCGTAAGCTCCGCCAATACACTGCGGTACTGCCCACTGGCCGTCATCAGATGAATCACCAATTCGACAGTCTCACCTACAGCAAGATCTGCCATCACCTTCTTTAGATATTCCAAGTCATCAGGATGAACGCTTCCCAAAAGGGACACATCATTCTCAGACCCTATGTATTCATAAAGCTGTTGATCCACCCTTGCAAAAGTTAGCCGCTTGTCAATGGTCGCCGTACCCGTGTATATTTTTTCCATTGTATTCTCCTATAGTTTCAATATAATTTTAGACGGTGCGGTGCTATCTTATCTTCCACCAATTACTAACTCTATCATTTTTCCAATCAAATTCAAATAAGCCTTGTCATGCTCCGACCACATCCGCGAGGATGTATCCTCCCTAACGAAAAATACATATCCTGAAACTTTGCCTTCCATCCGGTAGATTAACGCCGCCGTCACATGTTGCTTGTTGAAGCTGTCATACATCTCCGGACAGACAAATTCCAAATCCGCTGTGTGGTTTATGACTGCAAGATTATTCTCATTGAAAAGCTGCCGGAATTGCGTAGAGTTCGTGTAACTTAACTGCAGTTCCCCCACTTCCTCGCCGTCAGCACGCCAATGGGAGGCGTTGCCAACCGGCTCATCATAGAAAATATCCACCCCTTTCAGGCGAAATGCGATTCCCGTCTGCTCCAGCACGGAATGGATTCCCACCAGTCCGCGGTGAAGAAAATTCTCCGTGAGCTCCAAGAGCAAATGCTCTTTGTTCACATTCTGCCTCTTCACCTGTCCCGCGTCAACCACGGGCGCAGCGGCATCCTTTTTCCATATATCTCCGTGAATATTAGGGGTATAGATAATATAGCGGTTCTTGCCATTTTCCTTGGCGAGATAGAGCATCTTATCCGCCAGCTTAAACAAATCGTCATAATTGTCCACATCCGCCGGCCAGGAAGCTGCTCCCATGGAACAACTCAAATGAAGCTCTTCTTTCATATCCTTGTACGCCCACTCTACCCCTGTGCGAATCGTCCTTAGAATACTCTTCAGATCAACCCTGTCAACAATATTTTCAAGGAAAATCATCATTTCATCACCGCCGATACGCCCCGCAACACCGCGTTCGCCCACAGCGTCCTTCAGGATATCCGACACGGTCATGAGCACCTCGTCGCCGAACATATGCCCAAAATTGTCATTCACACTCTTGAAATTATCGACATCCACGATACAGAGATAGTGATTTCCCTCCGCATTAGAAGCTATAAAATTCTTAATATACTCCGTGATGGAACGCTTGCTCAAAAGCCCTGTCATCTCATCCCGCCCAGCGTCTGTCCCCGAACGGAATTTCCTGCGGTGGGAATTCTTGGACATGGTGTAGAAACACCCAAGCACCAGCGACCTCCCCTGTGAATCTGTAATCGTCCTGCCCTTTAGCTGATATAGTTCTTTCGTATCCGCTCCAAATAGATGAGGCAGCATGATCTCATGGGAAAAATGATGTGTCCCCTCGTGCAAATCCTTGCAAAAAGCCTGAAAGGCCTCGGCGTACTTCTCCGTAAAGGAATGCTTTGCCGTCAGAGACTTTTCCCACATTTCAAGGCTGCCGCGAAACAGCCTCATACGCTGACGCTCACCTCCCATAAAAAGGCAGAAATCATCCTTTTTAGAATCATAGCGAAAGAATAATTCGTCCATGATATCCATATAGGCGCTCAGCTCATGAACCTCGTCCCCCAAGGAACAAATCTCCTGCTCCAAGTCCTCGATAGACTGTATATTCAGCTTGAGGAGTCCCTCCTGTCTCTCGTCCTCCGCCCTCACAATATCAACGATTACCCAGTGCAGGCTCCCGTCCGGACGCTGGACACGATAGGTAGAAATCCTGGGTTCCCCCTGATCCCACACAGCCTCCATAGATGCCGTAAGCTTCGGAAAATCCTCCCTGAATACACTTTGCTTCAGGAAAATGGGATTTTCCCACCCGATAAACTGATAAAAGTTCCGGTCAGCCTTGACAATTTTAAACTCTCTATTTATTGTGGCGATGCCTGTCTTAAAATGTGTCATGTTTGACCACTCCCATTTATTTTGTATTTCTCTTCTCAAAATCCTCGATATACTGGGTGATAAGTTTTACCGTGCCTTCTACCCCAAGCACGCTGCTGTTGATGCACAGGTCATAGCTGTCCGCGCGGCCCCATTTCTTGGAAGAATAATAATTGTAATAGCTCTGCCGCTGCTTATCCTTCTTGATAATCATATCCCGCGCCTTGGCCTCGGGAAGATTGTATTTCTCCATGATGCGCTTTATCTTAGAATCTTCGTTTGCGTAAATGAAAAGGTGAATGCAATTCTCAAAATCAGCCAACGCATAATCCGCGCAGCGCCCCACAATCACGCACGGCCCCTCACTGGCAATCTTTTTGATGGTGTCAAACTGTGCAAGGAATACCTTGTGGCTGATTGGCATATCCACAAAAGAAGAGGCGTTGTAGCCAAAAGAATACGTATCCATCACCAGATTATACAAAAAAGAATTGGTAGGACGCTCGTCATGATTCTGAATCATTTCCTCACAAAAACCACTCTCCTTCGCCGCGCGGGTGAGCAGCTCCTTGTCATAACATGTAATACCAAAATATTCCGCAATCTTCTCGCCAATCTCTCGTCCCGCAGACCCGAACTGACGGCCTATGGTAATAACTGTATTCATACAATGCACCTCCAATTCATTATAATTATACAAATATATTATACGTCATTTTTGCACACATGACAATGATTTTTCCATAAATTTTATGCAATATGTACAATTTCCCATCATTGCAGAATAGACAGCAAATGTTCAAAATATTCCGGCAGTGGCGCCTCCACCTCAACATATTCCTTTGTCACTGGATGGATAAAGCCAAGTGTTTTCGCGTGAAGCGTCTGTCCCTCCAATTTAAAAGGCGATCTTTTACCCGATGCGTAAACCTCATCCCCCAGAACGGGATGACCGATACTCGCCATGTGCACCCGAATCTGATGTGTGCGCCCCGTTTCCAGCACACACTCCACATAAGTATATTTTTGAAACCGCCGCAACACCCGGTAATGCGTCACCGCGCGCTTGCCGTTCCTCTCATTCACAGCCATTTTCTTTCGATCCGTGGGGTGTCTGCCGATCGGTCTGTCAACCACACCCTCATCCTCCGCAATCACCCCATAACAGATCGCCTCGTATCTTCTGTTGATACTGTGTTCCTTTAGCTGTGCCGCAATCTCGTTATGGGCCTTGTCATTTTTACAGATAATGATAGAGCCCGTGGTATCCCGATCAATCCGATGCACGATTCCCGGCCGCATCACCCCGTTGATTCCGGAAAGTTCCTTCCCACAGTGGTACATCAACGCATTCACCAGTGTCCCATTGTAATGCCCCGCCGCCGGATGCACCACCATCCCCTTGGGCTTGTTGACCACGATGACATCCGAATCTTCATAGAGGATATCCAGAGGGATATTTTCGGCCGCGATATCTGGCTCCACGGATTCCGGCAGGGCAAAACGCACCTCATCCTCCGCTTTCACACGAAAACTGCTCTTCACCACAGCGCCGTTTACAAACACGCGCCCTTCCTTGATCATTTTTTGAATAAAAGAACGAGATAAAGAATCAATGAGCATACTGACACATGTGTCAATACGCTCATCCTCCATATCCTCTCCAATATGAAACACAAATTCATCCATGCTACTTGATCTCCCGATATCGTTTCTGCTTAAAGCTCAAAAATTCCAAATCCTTCTCCTGGTACACAAACATAAACAGTATGAAAAGGAACAGAGTACCCAGCACGATATAGATATCCGCCACATTAAATATAGGATAATTGATTAACACAAATGAAATAAAATCCACCACATAGTCAAACCGGAACCTGTCTATCATATTGCCGACGCCACCTGCTATGATCACGGACAGGAGCAAATGCACCTGCACATACCGCTTCTTCTCCGGCAGTTTAAACAGGAAGAATAAGATCACGATCAGGAAAATAATCCCCACAAACAAGATAAAAAATTTCTGATTCTGCAGCATGCCAAAAGCAGAACCCCGGTTCTCCAAATATTGCAATTCCAACACGCCATCAAACAACACAAAGGCAGGCTTACCTTTGAGCCTGTTGATTGCCAGATACTTCGTGTATTGGTCAAACATAAGCAATATTGCGGCGAGCACCGCGTCTATGCATAACATTATCCAACGGCTCAATGTCTCATTATCCTTTAAACTACTTCTACGCATGTGCATCCTCTTCACTAAAATAAATCTCGTCTATGGCAGCAAGGATCTCCTCGTCCGTCACAGTGTTGTCAATGACCGCCTTGCCGATCTTCTTAAGCAAAATAAAGCGAATCTTGCCGGCAGTCATCTTCTTGTCCGATTTGGTGAGCTTTAGGATCTGCTTCGGGTCGATATCCTCCACCGTGATAGGCAGATTAAACGGCACGAACATATCCCGGACTTCATAATACTCCTCCATAGAGAGCATTTCCTTCTTCCATGAGATGTAGGCAGCCGCCACCGTGCCAAGCGCAACACATTCTCCGTGATAAAGCTCAAAATTCTTGGCCTTCTCGATGGCATGTCCTATCGTATGTCCCAGATTCAAAAGCGCCCGCTCCCCCTGCTCCGTGGGATCCTTCTCCACCACGCGCTTCTTGATGCCGCAGCACCGCATCACCATCTCCTCCAAGACATCAATATCCTTATCACAGATCTCATACATATTCTCAATCAGCCATCCGTAAAATGCCGCGTCCTTGATCAGTGCGGACTTCATCACCTCCGCAAAACCGGAGAAGAACTGCCGCTCCTCAAGGCTTTTAAGCACGGATAGGTTCATGTAAACGAGCCTTGGCATCTTAAACGCGCCCACCATATTCTTATAGCCGTCGAAATCCACACCAGTCTTGCCGCCGATAGAGCTGTCCGCCTGAGACAACAGTGTGGTCGGGATCTGGACAAAGTCAATGCCTCTGAGATAGGTAGCCGCCGTATATCCGGTCAAGTCTCCGACCACTCCGCCCCCCAGTGCGATCAGCATATCCTTTCTGTCAAAGCCCTCCTCGATCAAAAAGGTATATACCCCCTTGACCGTATCCAGGGTCTTGCTGGCTTCTCCGGCGGGAAACACATACTTCACGACCTTTGCACACTTTCCCTCCAAAAGCTTTAAAACACTCTCCCCGTACAGCCCGTCCACAGTGGAATCCGTGACGATACACAAACGTTTCCCTTCCGCCCCAAACTCCGAAAGCTCTTCCCACAGCCCGTCAAAGCTTTGGGAAAACACAATGTCATAGCAGGGCTTTTTGTTGTATAAAACAGGTAATCTCTGTGCCATATTTTCTCCTAAAAGGGCTTCCCTGACCGGGAAGCCCGCTTTTTGTCCGATAATTGTATATCACGCTCGAATTATTGTATCCCGCCGTTGATCGGCACCTCAAAGGAGCCTCCAAAAAGATCCTGAAAATCTCCCGAGATATCCACACTTGCCGGCGTGATAATAAAGATATAATGAGAAATCTTCTGCAAATTGCCGGATATCGCAAAACAGGAACCGGAGGTAAAGTCGATAATGCGCTGGGCAACATCTACATCCAAGCCCTCCAAGTTCAAAACGACGGTGCGGTTGGCAAGAAGCGTCTCTGTAATCTCACGGGCATCCTCCACAGAGCTGGGTTTGATCACGCAGACTTCCATGCCATTGCTGGCTGTCTTTCTGGTGACATTCTGGCGGATGGGAGTCACCTTGGGCTGCACAGTCTTTCTGACGGGCTTCTCCTCATAGGCAGGCTCCGATGCTTCCTTCACAGCCCGGGGCGCCGCTGCCTTCTTAGGTGCAGGAACATCCATCTCGTCATCGTCATCCAGATAATCATCATCATAGTATTCATCATCTTCATCATTCAATTTCATATAATTCAGAAACTTATCCATGACACCCATTCTTAACTCTCCTTCTTATAGTCCCGTTCACCGAAAATGCCTGTCCCAACACGGACATAAGTAGCACCCTCCTCAACGGCGACCTCATAATCACCTGTCATACCCATGGACAAAACATCTCCCATGTTTATATTATCTGCGTTTTTGTGCAATATGTCAACAGACAATTGCTTCAACTTTTGAAAATATATGCGATTTTCTTCTGCATCTTCCACAAAAGGAGCAATGGTCATCAGTCCCTTCACGCAAATTCCCGGCAGTTTTCCTATCTCTTGCACCAATCTTTCCGCTTCCTCAAGAGAGGCACCAAATTTGCTCTCCTCCGCCGCCACGTTTACCTCGATCAAGATATTGACCGTAATATTCCGCTTGAGAGCCTCCCTGCTGATCTCCTCCGCCAACCTGAGAGAATCAACGCTGTGAATCAGATAGACCTTATCCACAATGTATTTCACCTTGTTACGCTGTAGATGCCCTATCATATGCCACCGGATATCCGAGGGCATCTGGGGAATCTTATCCAAAAGCTCCTGTACTTTATTTTCCCCAAAATCCCTTGCCCCCGCTTCATAGGCATCCCGGAGCAGTTCCACCGGTTTCGTCTTGCTCACGGCAATCAATGCAACCTCCGCCCTGTCCCGCCCCGCTCTGGCGCAAGCCTCATCTATCCTGTGTTGAACACGGTCTATATTTTCCTGAATCCAATTCTCCTGCATTTTTCTACTCCCGTCGATCATTGATAAACTGATCATCATGCACCGAATCAGCGTTCAGCGCAATATAATCATAAACATTCAAACCATATTGAGTGTTTGCCTTCACGATAGCATACTCGTCGTTTTGGGACAAAATATTGATCTGTCTGAAATCCGCATACCCATTGTTGA
>CAMWLG010000050.1 GCA_947175035.1 uncultured Lachnospiraceae bacterium
GTGTACATTTTGTTTAAATTGTGAACATTGTGTATATTTTGTTTACATTTTTTACAATTTGTACATTTTTTACATTTTGTAAATTTAAATTTATAAAATTGTAAATTTTTTATAATTTTAATAAATATTTGTTTTTTCCATTGGGAGTGTATATAATATATATTAGTAACTGTTCAGAACCAAGCGAATGATTCTGTTTACATATTTGTGAAAGGATATTTGTCATGTATAAAATTGATTTTTCTCATCCCTCCTCTGTTTACTTTGTGGGCATCGGCGGTATCAGCATGAGCGGCTTGGCCGAAATCCTGGTAAACGCAGGCTTTCAGGTGTCCGGCTCTGACC
This sequence comes from uncultured Lachnospiraceae bacterium, assembly GCA_947175035.1. GTDB lineage: Bacteria > Bacillota > Clostridia > Lachnospirales > Lachnospiraceae > Acetatifactor. The sequence continues at coordinate 346 of CAMWLG010000050.1, forward strand.
GCAGCAAGAGCGCATTGACTGAGCACTTGGAGCAGAAAGGCATTCGCGTCCTGTATGGACAGCGGGCCGAGAATATTACCTCCGATATTGATTGTGTCGTGTTTACCAGCGCGATTCGTGAGAACAATCCGGAATATATCGCGACCATGGAACAGGACATTCCACATCTTACCCGCGCGGAGCTCCTGGGACAGCTGATGCGGAATTACCGCACTTCCATCGCGATCAGCGGCACCCACGGCAAGACCACGACCACATCCATGGTCAGCGAGATTTTGCTGCAAGCCGATTTGAACCCTACTTTGTCCATCGGCGGTATTTACAAAAGCATTGGCGGCAATATCCGTGTGGGCGGATCCGAGTGCTTTGTGACGGAAGCCTGCGAGTACACCAACAGCTTCTTAAGCTTTTTCCCCACAGTGGGAATTATCCTTAATATAGAAGAAGACCATTTGGACTTCTTCAAGGATTTGGCGGATATCCGGCACTCCTTTCACGAATTTGCCAAACAGATCCCCGCGGAAGGATGTTTGATCATCAACGCAGACATTCCGGACTGGCAGGAAATCACAGAAGGTTTGCCCTGCAAGGTCATTACTTATTCCATGGGTTCCATGTGTTCCATGGGTGGTTCCCATGCGGACTATTATCCCACAGAGCTCACCCATGATGAATGGGGGCATCCTTCTTTCTATGTGTGCAGCCCAAAGTCTTCCGGCAGCCACAACCAAGAGCCTGTCCGTCCCATAAAGCTCTCGGTGTCCGGAGACCACAATGTAAGCAATGCTCTGGCAGCCATAGCTCTGGCGGATCAGATGCATGTGGACAGCGAGGTCACCGCCAAGGCACTGGCGGATTATACCGGAACCGACAGACGCTTCGAGCTGAAAGGCACTATCGGCGGCATCACTATAATAGATGATTATGCACATCACCCCACAGAAATTACTGCCACATTAAAAGCTGCACAAAAATATCCGCACAAAACCCTCTGGTGCGTGTTCCAGCCCCACACCTACACCCGCACCAAAGCCTTTATGGAGGACTTTGCCAAGGCGCTCTGTCTTGCCGACAGGGTAGTGCTCGCGGACATTTACGCCGCCAGAGAAACGGATACTCTGGGGATCAGCTCCGCCAATCTGCAGTCTCTGATACGGGAAGCAGGCGGGGAATGTGATTACTTCCCGACCTTCGATGAGATTGAAAATTTTCTCTTGCAAAATTGCACAAACGGGGATTTGTTGATAACTATGGGGGCGGGAGACGTGCTGAAAATCGGCGAAAATCTGCTCGGGATCTGATTGTCCACAATATCCACAGAAATGTAGATATGATATATTTCTGCTTTCTGTGGATATTTTACCTTTCCATGTGGATATTTTAGTTTATAAAATTTAAGCGTATAAGCACAATTTTTTCCTTTTGCACTTTTTATCCACATTGTCCACATTATCCACATTTCGAGGGCTTATCAAACCACAAAAGGGTTTCGGGATTTTGACTATTTTCTTTTCATAAACCTTATGCTATACTCTGATTACTTTGATGAGAAAGGGTTGTCTGTTTATGCCACGTTTAACGATTTACAAGGATTCCAACATAAATTCCACAGCGGTATCCAACCGTTTTATCGATGAATACATGGAAGGGGCAAACGAGGCGCAGTTAAAGGTGTACCTTTACTTGCTCCGGATGCTTGGCGCCAACCAGGCTACCAGTGTGTCCGATCTTGCGGACAAGTTTAACCACACGGAGAAAGAGATTGTCCGTTCCCTGAAGTACTGGGAGAAGAAGAAGCTTCTGAGTTTAGACTATGACGCGACAGGTCTGCCCGTGGGGATTCATTTTAAAGATTTAGAGGCCGAGGCAGACACGATACAGTCCGCCTCCTCCAAATCCCTGGCTATTTTTATGGATAAGCCTGCCTCCAGACAAGCTGTGGTTCCTATGGATGAAGCTGCTGAACCTATCGAGGAGGCGCCGCTCTATGTGAAGCCCTCCTATACGGCGGAGCATCTCCGGGAATTTAAAGGACGGGAGGAGACTGCGCAGCTTTTGTTTATTGCGGAATCCTATATGGGACGCCCCTTGACTCCGGCAGAGATGAAATCCGTGTTATTTTTTACGGATGTACTTCACTTTTCCGAAGAGTTGATCGACTATCTGATCGCCTACTGTGTGGACCGGGACAAGAAAGATTTCAAATATATGGAAAAGGTCGCTATTAACTGGGCGGAAAATGGCGTGACCAACCCCAGACAGGCCAAGAAATTTGCCACAAAATATGACAAATATGTCTATACCATTATGAACGCCTTAGGCAAAAGCAGTGCGCCCACTGCCAAGGAAGCGGAGTACATTACCCGTTGGACGAAGGAGTATGCCTTTGATATGGATGTGATCATGGAAGCCTGCGAACGCACCGTGCTGGCCACGGACCGCCATCGTCTGGAATACGCCGAGAGCATCCTGAACAGCTGGTATCAGGAGAATGTTCGCCACAAGGCGGACATACACAAGATTGACGAGCGCTTCCAGCGCAGAAAGTCCGCAAAACCGACATCAGGCAACAAGTTTAATCAGTTCACCCAGAACAATTATGACTTTGATGAGTTGGAGAAAGAACTTCTGAGCAATTGATGTCGAAAGGAGCAAACCCATGGCATTGAACAATCAACAATATGAGTCCATTATGCGGCGCTATGAGCAAACCCGCGATGCTAACAGACATCTCATGGACGAGCGCAGGGAATCCGTCTATCGCCGCATTCCGGAATACCGGCAATTGGAGACTTCCATAGGGAGTGTTGCCAGAGACAAGGCGCAAAGCATTCTGGAAGGGGATGACACCGCCCTCGCCTCATTGCATGATTACATAGGTAGAATCAGTCAACAAAAACAGGCTCTTCTCATAAGCGCGGGCTTTCCCGCGGATTATATGGAGCCTGTTTATCATTGTGCGGACTGCCATGATACGGGTTATATTGACGTGGGCGGCTTCCAAAAGGAGAAGTGCCACTGCCTGCGTCAGCAGGAAGTCTCCATTCTCTATGAGCAGTCCAATATTCAAGATGTCATTTCCCGAGAGAATTTCTCCACTCTTATCTTTGATTATTATCAGGGGGAAGACCGGGAACGCTTTGAGCGCACCGTAAAAATATGCAAAGATTTTGTGGAACAATTTTCGAACAGTTATCGCAACCTGTTTCTCTATGGCACTGTTGGAACCGGCAAGAGCTTCCTGTCAGGCTGTATCGCCAATGAAATCTTAAAACAGGGACGCTCCGTGATTTACTTTAGCAGCGTCGGCCTGTTTGATAAACTGGCTCAATATACTTTTGACACAAAATCAAAAGAAACACTTTACAATTTTTACGAAGACCTGTACAATTGTGAATTAGTAATAATAGATGATTTGGGCACGGAGGTGACCAATGCTTTCATCACTTCCCAATTGTTCTCCTGCTTGAACGAGCGGAACTTGCGCCAAAGAGCTACCATCATCTCCACAAATTTAAGCCTTGAGGAGTTGAGAGATCGGTATTCGGATCGGATTTTCTCCCGAATCACCAGCAATTATAATATCTGCAAGCTGACCGGCCCGGACATCCGCATGAGCAGGAAACTGGCAACAATACATACGGCAGAATAGAAAGAGAGGGCGTGTATCATGGGCACCCGCGAAGAAAAACGTAATTTGGAGACGATACCTGTTGGTTCATTGGGCATTATCGCCCTGGAGGGCTGCAAGCCTTTAGGGGAAATGGTAGATGCTTATCTGGTAAAATGGAGGGCCGAGCGTGAAAGCGAGCACAAGGAATCTCTCGCCTTTGCCGGATATATGAGAGAATCCTATTTGTTAGAGTCCAAAATACCCCGTTTTGGCTCCGGAGAAGCAAAGGGAATGATACTGGAGTCTGTCCGTGGAACGGATTTGTATGTGATGGTTGATGTTCTCAACTATTCCCAGACCTATTCCCTGTGCGGGCACGAGAACCATATGTCCCCTGATGACCACTATCAGGATTTGAAGCGAGTTATCGCTGCCGTAGGCGGAAAGGCAAGACGCATCACCGTCATTATGCCATTCCTCTATGAGAGCCGCCAGCACAAGAGAACCTCGAGAGAATCCCTCGACTGTGCGCTGGCACTGCAGGAACTGGTGGCAATGGGCGTGGACAATATTATTACTTTCGACGCTCATGACCCCAGGGTACAGAATGCCATCCCCTTAAACGGCTTTGAGACAGTACAGCCCGCTTATCAATTCATTAAAGGCTTGCTTCGCCATGTGCAAAACCTGAACATTGACTCCAACCATATGATGGTGATCAGCCCGGACGAGGGCGGTATGAACCGCGCTATCTATATTGCCAATGTTCTGGGGCTGGATATGGGCATGTTTTACAAACGCCGTGATTATACCCGCGTGGTAAATGGCCGCAACCCCATCATAGCTCATGAATTTCTTGGGAGCAGCGTGGAAGGCAAAGATATGATCATCATTGACGATATGATCTCCTCCGGCGAGAGCGTTCTGGAAGTCGCCAGCGCGCTCAAATCCCGCAAGGCAAGCAAAATTTTTGTATTTTCCACATTCGGTCTGTTTACCGGCGGTCTTGAGAAATTTGATAGGGCATACGAGAACGGCATTATCGACAAGGTGTTGACAACCAATCTGATATATCAAACACCGGATCTTTTGGAGCGGGAATGGTATGTCAACTGTGATATGAGCAAATATATCGCATATATTATTGACACGCTGAATCATGATTCCTCTATCAGCGATTTGCTGAATCCCAACGAGAGAATACAGAGTATTGTGAGCAGATATAAGAATGGGGAACTGTAAGAACTAAATATAAATTACTTTGTAGGTTATTTATGGTGGCAAGTAGTCCAAGAGACAGCTTGCCATCTTTTTTTATGCGCAGAGTCATGATAAACTGTTTTCCGATATGTCAACCATTGTTTTTTTAATGTTGACATATTTGGATTGGTGATGTATAGTAGGCTTGTCAACCAGATTTTAACTATTGTTTACAATTGAGAATCTATGATGTCTGCGGGGTCGGAAGCGATTTAATTTACCACTCGCAAAAATCAGAATGAAACAGGAGAAGATGGATATGGATAAGAAAAAGATAGACGTAAAACAGATGACATTGATTGGACTGATGACGGCAGTGATTTGTGTGATTGCACCATTTTCCTTGAATATTCCCATAAGTCCCGTGCCGATCTCTCTGGGAACCATGGCAATTTATTTTGTGATCACTGTGCTCGGAATGTGGCGGGGAACTATCAGCGTCCTGCTTTATATCCTGCTCGGACTCGTTGGGCTTCCTGTTTTCACTAATTTCAGCGGGGGTGCCGGCAAGGTTCTGGGGCCTACCGGCGGATATATCGTAGGATATGTTTTTCTGGCATTAATCTTTGGCTTTTTTACGGAGCATTGGAAGGGCAAGATTGTGATGAATGTGATAGGCGGAGTGCTTGGAACCACAGTCATGTACTTTTTTGGAACCCTGTGGCTTGCATACCTGAATCATATGAGTTTCATGGCGGCCCTCTGGGCAGGCGTCATTCCCTATATCCCTGGGGATATCGTCAAGCTTGCCGTCTCCATGGGTATTGGAACCCAGCTTCGCAAGCGATTGGTGAAAGCGGGGCTGCTGTAAACGAAAAGCTGAATCCACCCTTGACATTTTCCCTGATCCTATTATAATAGACTTTTGGAAACACTTGCAAATATAGGTTTTTCCAACTCAATACCGTGAGTTCGAAACCATCCTCACGTTAAACAAAACTAAGGAGAATAAAAAATGAACAAGAAAACATTGTACCTCGTCCATGCGGCTGTCATTGCCGCTCTTTATGTTGTGCTGACCTTTTTGGCCAACGCCTTGGGCTTAAGCTCAGGAGTCATTCAGGTGCGCTTTTCCGAAGCACTGACCATCCTCCCCTTTTTTACCCCTGCTGCCATACCGGGCTTGTTTGCCGGGTGTATTTTAGCCAATATACTTACCGGCTGTATGCCTTTAGACGTGCTGTTTGGCAGCCTTGCAACACTTCTTGGAGCATTGGGAACATGGTCTCTGTCAAAATCCTCAAAGCTCTTGGCACCGCTTCCCCCGATTATCGCCAATACCCTGATTGTTCCTTTTGTGTTGGCCTATGTCTACCAATTTGAGGGGTCTATCCCTTACTTCATGCTGACAGTCGGTATCGGTGAAGTGATTTCCTGCGGCGTGTTAGGGCTCATTCTGCTGAATGTCCTACAGCGATACCGCAAATATCTCTTCCCCGATATCCCAAAATGACGTTCTTACCTCCAAGGAAAATGTCTTTACTTCAAGGAAAACATGGTTATTTCCTTATATAAGCCACAAAATTGTTCCCGTTCTCTCGGAAAATTTCCGTGGAATCACTAAGCCCCCTCTTAGAGAGAGTCCCTGTCACGGGATCCATCACCACAACATTAAACTCGTTGAATCCCGTGACTAGAACCGCATCCCCGTCATTTTGCAATGCTAAAACAGGAATATCCTGATTGACATAATAGAGCACAGCGTTCAATTCACATCCCTTCAAATCCAGAACTTGAACGTCTTCGAGATTATTTTCCAATATCTCCATCACTGTCTGCCCCTGTGCCAACAGGTAATCGGAATTACGAATGATTCCTTCATATTTCAACATAGTATCCAGACACACTGCAAGACTGTTTTTCTCCTCTGTGACGGAACTCTCTGTGATAGCCATAATCTGGTTTCTCACCGCGCGATTTCCCTTCAACCACACCAGATTTCCGTTTTGATTGACTACAACCCCAGAGATATCGTTTGCCAGACTGACCGCCTTTGCCGGGGAACTGTAAATCCCCTCCACACCGTATGCGCCATAGACAAAGTATTTGGTGACTTCACTCTCCGTCTCCAAGAGAAGCTCTCGTCCACCCTCGAAAACCACTTCTTTAGGTGTCAATATTTGAATCGTCTTGCTGTCAATAGTCTTTCTGGTCTGTATCTGCACATAACGCTCATAAACATCAATGCTTGGCGCCACAATCAGATATTTCCCAGTTTCCACCCCCACACTGTTCATAATGTGATCCAACGTGGTCTCCGAATAATTCCCATTCTCGTCGCGCCGGACTCTATTCAAGGTAATCTGATTATTCTCCACACCACATTCCGTAACATACATCCCCTCCTGTTGATATTCCTTGAGAATCTTCCCATCAGAACTACAGATACACACTTTGTACATGGGAAAAAAGATTCTTCCCGAATTCTCTTGGAAAATATCCTCTTCCCTCGCCACACCAAAGATAATGTCCTCACCCATAAAGCCCAATGGCCTGACCGCCTCTCCCGCTCTGGCGGTGATGACACTCTGCACCTCCGTGTTGAGATTGCGGACATTCAATTGATTACAATGATAATTGTCCTCACCTTCCTGCCAAACCATGATGCGGTTGTTGTCGGAAACCTGAATGCTGTCATCCCGTGTAATCTCCACCATGGGGTAGTAGGTTTTTGCCCCCAGATCCACACAATAAACCACATCCTCCAACATCAGATAAAACTGTTGCTCCCTGTTTACATAGAGCAACTGCTGCACTTGCGATCTCAGCACAGCATAATTCTTATGATAGGGGATATAGACATTCTCCTCGATTGTGTTCAAAGCGCTATTATAAGAATAAATCTGAACCCCCACTTCTCCCTCGTGGCGTCCGCGGTTCATATAACCATATACCGCAAAATTGACATTTCCCCCTTCGGTCACATCCAAAATCTTGATGGAATGCCTGTCAAACATGGTGCGGGCATCTGCGTGCTCCTTGTCATAAAAACTAAAGATTACCGTCAGCTTGTTACTGTCAGCGTTGTAGCTGTAGAGTTGATTGTCCACCTCAAAAACCACATTATTGCCGTCCTCGCTCTCCATCATGGGAATATCTGTTCCCGTGATGCCCAGAAGGATCTTGTCATTGGCATACATATGCTCTACATCCGGCATCTGGGTCACAGTGCGTTCATAGTCCAATAAATACATTCTCTCCGGGGTGTAGCGCACCCTGAAATGCTCCTGTGCGCGGTAATAGGTTGTCGTGCTTCCGCCGCTGCTTGTAACAATATAATTGACCAAGAAGGACGCCGTCTGTTCCCCGATTTCCGTAAGTCGTATCACTGGCGGCATGACCTCTTTTACTCCCAGATTCCCCCATGTAATCTGTTTAAAACTGCTGTGGATGTTGACCTTGTGAAAAGATTGATTGTCCTCCAGCTGAGAATTCGTCTCCAAATACTTGGTTAATTCCTTTGCCGCCTCCTTGTCATAAAGTCTCTCATGAAAATCCTTCACAAACGCCAGCTTTTCATCCGCGTGCAGATCCTTGCCCCATATGACACGAGTATAATAATAGACCTGCTGGCTTTCGTCGAGGGTCAAAATCAATACCAGCGTATACTCTGTCCCCCTCTCAAGCAAGTCCTTCAGCGCTATATCAGCATAGACGGCACCTTTCTCCACACGATAATCCGTGATATCCGTTTTCTCCACCAGGCGCGTACCGTCAATGCTTCGCACCTCCATAGACATCCCTGACAAGTTCCGCCCATAAGTATTCACTTTGACAGACTGACTCCTGTCCTCCCGCAAAACCGTCACGGTATCACGTTCAAACGCCGTGTCCATCGCGGACACATAGCCATGAAGCTCATTATAATACTCGCCGGACCTGTCCATCAAAATCACAGGCAGGGAGGCGTCCGCCATCTCCATGGTCATATTGTTGTGGCCTTTATTCATAATCCTTGCCGACGTCACCAGAGCGACAAGAAATACTGACAGAAACACCGCCAGCTTAATCAATGTTTTCTTCATTTCAACAATTGCTCCAATGTGGGTGATATATGCAGAAAGCTCGTGAGCTCCTGAATGTCCGAGCGTTCTGCTCTTGTTTTCATGCCCATTTTACTTTTCTTCACGGCGCGTATCATCAGATTCTTGGGGGTATGCTCCATATCAATGAATTCCAAAATCTGCGTGTCATACCCTTGCTGCTCCAAAAGATTCGCGCGCAGTGCATCCGTCACCAAGGCAGCCATACGCTCCTTGATCAGTCCGTATTTCAAAATTGGCTGCAATGTCTCACAGCGCATCTGTCCGTTCAATTCATGCTGGCAGCAGGGCACGGCCATGATCACCTGCGCATCCCAGCTCACAGCCTTTTCCAGCGCATAATCTGTGGCCTTGTCACACGCGTGCAAACTCACCACCATGTCCACCTGTTCCGCCCCGTCATAGGTACTGATGTCTCCCCGCTCAAAGCAAAGATTCTGATATCTCAACGTTTGCGCAAGGCGATTACAGTGTTCAATCACTTCCTGCTTCAAATCCAGCCCCGTGACCCTGATATCCCGCCCCTGCAGCTCATGCAGATAGTAGTACATTGCAAAGGTAAGATAGGACTTGCCGCATCCAAAGTCTATAATACGGATTGTCCTGTCTCCAGGCAGGGCATCCAACACATCCTCTATAAATTCCAGATAACGGTTAATCTGACGGAATTTATCATATTTTGCCTTGACAACCCTGCCATCCGGCGTCTGCACTCCCAAACCTACCAGAAAATCTACCGGCATGCCGTCCGTGAGAATATATTGCTTGGCACGGTCATGAGAAAGTACAGATGACCTCTCCCGTGCCCCAGTATCCTTCCCGGGACTCCTGTGGGTTTTCACGCTGATTTTTCCCTTTTTGCTGACAAGCACCGTTGCCCGAAGCTTGTCCCCTGTGAACTCACCCTGTTTAAACAATCTTCCCAGATAGTCCACAATGTGCTTTTTTATCGTGTCTCTGTTACAGTTCTCGTGAAACACCTGTGTACCGCGGTACAGGGTCTCCTGAAATACCAGATCTCCCTTCAACAGCACAGGGCGCACTTTTACCTTGGTGCCCTGTGCCTCGTCACGGGTATTACTCAACACGATCTGCTGTAAATCTATATTCAAGATTTCCTCTAATAGTCCATTTAATTCATCCAAATATTTTTCCTCTTCTGCCTCCATGTCTACGCTTGTATATTTCATCACACAGAAGCACCTGAATCAAATCTCCGAGCCATTCCCATTTTTCCCCCGGAACCCGCTGTTCCTCGGGTAACTCCTCATCTTCATTCCGCAATATTTTTATGATGCTCTCCACCATTCTCCTCATACTTCCGTAATCCGGATATTCATCATATATCATACTGCCCTCATAATCCATTCTATCCAATATTTCCGCCACTCTGCGTTGATAACGCTTCACCTCGCCCGGGTATACCTGCTGCAGATATTCCATATCCTGCACAAGCGCCCTCTCCTGCACGCCCCCCAGATAACCGGGATAAGTCATATAAAAGGGCAGGGGAGCCGAAGACGGAAATGTGTGGAACATTTTTGGTGCCAAATCCATATGCAGTGCCTCTTTGACGTTTTTTATAAAATATGCACCGCACCTGCTTTGTGTGCTTACCCCTCACGCTCCGCGCTCGGTGTCGCGGCATTCGTCACATAACAAAGCTCTCTGGCGAAGTACCATCGCCTCGCCGGAGAGCTTTGTCTGCTTTTTATTTTATTACCTCTATTCTTGCCATTGCCCGCAGAAGCGCTGTCTCCGCCCGCATGACATCCGTCTCGGGGGTCTTGCTCGCAAGACGCTCTTTGGCGCGGTTCATGGCCTCCTCCGCACGATGTCCATCAATCTCCTCCGGCCATTCAATAATCTCGGCTAGGATAGTGATGCCCTCCGGCAAAATCTCCGCAAATCCAGCATGAAGAGCTGCTTCCTTCTCCCCTTCCTTCTCGGTGATTACCAGAATACCCGGCTTAACGATGACCGTCAGGGGAATATGTCCCGGCAGCACGCCTATTTCGCCCTCTGTGGTATTAAACTCCACCATATCCACATCGCCTTCATAGAACAGTCTTTCCGGTGTGATGACGCGCAGATGAAAATTTTGATTGTCTGCCATGTTCTCCGGTCCTTTCCCTATTACTTCTGTACCTTGGCCAGTACGTCATCAATGCTGCCGGCATTCAGGAAATAACTCTCGGGAATGTCATCATGCTTACCTTCCAGAATCTCCTTGAAGCCACGGATTGTCTCGTTGATAGGAACGTATTTTCCTTCCAATCCGGTGAACTGTCCTGCCACGAAGAACGGCTGTGAAAGGAATCTCTGCACCTTACGGGCACGGGAAACCACCAGCTTATCCTCCTCGGACAGCTCGTCCATACCCAGAATGGCGATGATATCCTGCAGCTCCTTATAACGCTGCAAAATCTCCTGTACGCCGCGGGCTGTTTTATAATGCTCCTCACCCAGAATTCTCGGATCCAGAATACGGGAGGTGGACTCCAGCGGGTCAACTGCCGGATAGATACCAAGCTCCACGATGGAACGAGAAAGCACCGTCGTCGCGTCCAAATGTGCGAATGTAGTTGCAGGTGCAGGATCCGTCAAGTCGTCCGCAGGCACGTAAACCGCCTGCACAGAAGTGATGGAACCGTTCTTGGTGGAAGTGATACGCTCCTGAAGCGCACCCATCTCTGTCTGCAAAGTGGGCTGATAACCCACCGCGGAAGGCATACGTCCAAGCAACGCAGACACCTCGGAACCCGCCTGTGTGAAACGGAAAATATTATCGATGAAGAGCAGCACGTCCTTACCGCCCTTGTCACGGAAATACTCTGCCATGGTAAGTCCTGTAAGACCAACCCTCATTCTCGCCCCAGGGGGCTCGTTCATCTGACCGAACACCATGGTGGTCTTGTCAATAACGCCGGACTCCATCATTTCATGGTAAAGGTCATTACCCTCACGAGTACGCTCGCCCACGCCGGTGAATACGGAATATCCGCCATGCTCTGTAGCAATATTACGGATCAGCTCCTGAATCAACACGGTCTTACCTACACCGGCACCGCCGAACAGACCGATCTTACCACCCTTCTGGTAAGGGCAAAGCAGGTCAACGACCTTGATACCCGTCTCCAAAAGCTCCGTCTCCGTGGACTGCTCCGCAAACTGAGGAGCGGGTCTGTGTATGGGCTCATAGGTCACGCCCTCCGGAGCAGGCTTGTTATCAATCGGCTGACCCAACACATTAAAGATTCTGCCCAAGGTATTCTCACCTACCGGTACGGAAATGGGAGCGCCGGTCGCAATCGCGTCCATTCCTCTCACCAGACCGTCGGTGGTACCCATGGCAATACATCTCACGGTATCATCACCCAAATGCTGGGAAACCTCCACGGTCAATTCCCCGCCATCCTTGATGGGAATCTGAATCGCTTCGTTGATCTCCGGCAGCTTTCCCTCATCAAAGCGTACATCCAAAACCGCTCCAATGACCTGAGTGATTTTACCTCTATTCTCTCCTGCCATTTCTACCTCTTTCCTGCCCGCATTCATGCGGACAAATTTTGTCTTACTAATTTAGTACAAGTCCTATTTACCACAGGTTCCTCTACCCTAGTGCTTCCGCACCTGCGATAATCTCTGTCAGCTCCTGTGTAATGGAGCCCTGTCTTGCTCTGTTATATTTCAGCGCCAAATCACTTATCATTTCCTCGGCATTGCTGGTTGCATTGTCCATAGCCTGCATACGGGCGCCATTCTCACTCGCTACTGCCTCCATCATGGCTCCGTAGATGAGACTGGTGATGTATTTTGGTATAATCATGTCCAACGCCTCCACATCCTCAGGCTCAAAGTTCATGATTGCCCCTGTCTCGCTGCTGTTCTCCTCAAGTTCCCCTCTGTCAACAGGCAAAAGACGCAAAAGCTTCGGCTCATGGCTCACTGTATTTTTGAAAGAGGTGTAGGCAAGATAAATCTCACCGATCTCACCCTTGGCAAAGGAATCCAAAAGCCTCTGTGACAGCTGCATTGCATCCGCATATGCGGGCTCCTCGATAATCTCGGGAAGCGTCTCCTTAATCTCGTATCCGTAGCGGTGGAATGCCTCGCGGCCCTTATTACCCACAGCATAGATCAGAAGGTCTTCCTTGCGGAGAGTCTCGCTTCTGGTGACAAGCTTTACAACATTAGAGTTGTAGCCGCCCGCCAGACCACGATTGGAGGTGATCACGATCACCGCCTTTTTCTGGGACTCACCCGGCATGAGATACCTGTGTTCCACATGACCCACTCGGGACAAAATACTGTTCACAGTGTCAAACATACAGTTAAAATATACCTTGGAGCGCTCTGCACTTGCTCTGGCACGCTGCAGCTTTACCGTGGACACCAGTTTCATAGCCTTTGTAATCTGCTGTGTACCCTGAATACTGGTTTTGCGGCGCTTTATATCACGCATTGATGCCATAAACTACTCCTATCTGCCGCCTTGTGCGGCAACAGAAATCCAAGCAAATTACTTGTTGAATTCCTGTTTAAACTCTTCAATTGCCTTCTTGAGCGTACCCTCTATCTCGTCAGATATCACCTTTGTCTCGGCAATGCTGCGGGGAACCTCAGGATATTTGGTGTCAAGGTACTCAAAGAATTCCTTCTCGAATCTGGTGATGTCCTCCACCGCGATATCCAACAGATACTTCCTCGTCACTGCATAGATAATGATAACCTGATACTGCACGGGCATCGGCTGATACTGAGGCTGCTTCAACACTTCCTTGATACGCTCGCCCTGCGCCAGCTTCTCCTTGGTGTCAGCGTCAAGCTCTGAACCAAACTGTGCAAAGGATGCCAGCTCTCTGTACTGCGCAAGCTCTGTACGAATGGGAGCCGCAATCTTCTTCATAGCCTTGATCTGAGCCGCACCACCCACACGGGACACAGAAAGTCCTGCATTGATAGCGGGGCGGAAACCTGAGTTAAACATCTCAGTCTCCAGATAAATCTGTCCGTCAGTGATGGAGATCACGTTTGTAGGAATATAAGCAGATACATCGCCGGCCTGCGTCTCGATGATGGGAAGCGCGGTAAGAGATCCTCCGCCATACTCTTCGCTCATTCTCGCTGCTCGCTCCAACAATCTGGAATGCAGATAGAATACATCACCGGGATATGCCTCACGCCCGGGGGGACGACGAAGCAGCAAGGAGAGTGTACGGTAAGCAGTTGCATGTTTACTCAAGTCATCATAGATAACCAGCACATCCTCACCATTCTCCATCCACTCCTCACCGATTGCACATCCGGAATAGGGAGCGATATACTGCAGGGGAGCAAGATCACTGGCAGTAGATACCACTACTGTGGTGTAAGCCATCGCGCCATACTGCTCCAAAGTTTTCACAATGTTGGCAACGGTAGAAGCCTTCTGACCGATTGCCACATAAATACATTTTACATTCTGTCCTTTTTGATTGATAATGGTGTCAATCGCGATTGCCGTCTTACCTGTCTGACGGTCACCGATAATGAGCTCACGCTGGCCCCTTCCGATGGGAACCATGGAGTCAATTGCCTTAATACCAGTCTGTAAAGGAGTATCCACACTCTTTCTGGTGATAACGCCGCTTGCCACGCGCTCAATCTTACGGAATTTATCCGTCTGCACCGGTCCTTTGCCATCGATAGGCTGACCAAGTGAATTCACTACGCGCCCAAGCAGGGCATCGCCTACAGGAACCTCAACCACGCGGCCGGTAGTCTTCACAATATCACCCTCGTTGATATTGTGTGCGCTGCCCAGAAGAACCGCACCTACATTGTCTTCCTCCAGGTTCAGCACCATGCCGTACACCTCGCCGGGGAATTCCAGAAGTTCTCCCTGCATGGCATTTTCCAGACCATGCACACGGGCGATACCGTCCGCTACCTGAATCACAGTGCCTACATCAGACACTTCCAAGGTGGAGGCGTATCTCTGAATCTGCTCCTTAATTACAGAACTTATTTCTTCCGGTTTCAAATTCATGTTCTGTAGCACCTTTCCTCCAGCTCATCATCCGAGCTGGATTTGTAATAATTGTCTTTTCAGATCATATAATTTCGTGCGGACACTGCTGTCCACAACCCTGTCATTAATTCGGATCACCATGCCTCCGATCAGCGTCTCGTCCACACTGAACTCGGACTCGATGCTCTTGTAAGACGTGGTCTCCAATAATCTAGCCACGGTAGCTGATTTCTGCTGATCAGTGAGCTTTGCCGCCGACGTGATATGTGCAACGCCGATTCCCTTGACCTCCTTCACCTTGTCGATAAAGTAGCCAAAAATATCCTGCAAATCACTGTAGCGTTCCTTCTGGATGACAATCTCCATCAGGCCCGTGAGCTCATCGCTCACCCTTCCTTTAAACACCGCCTCCATAGCAGATAACTTCTCCTGTTTGGAAACGCCGGGATGCAGCATCAGCTTGTCAAAGTCCGGGTTCGCCTGCAGAATCGACGTGACCTGCTTTACTTCCTCCAGCAGTTCGTCCGCCTTTCCAGGATTCCCCCCGGCAGCCATGTCCGGCTGGCCCTCCATGGCTATCTCAAACAATGCTTCTCCATATGTTTTTGAAACTAACTTAGCCATGTATCCCTACCTATTTCTTTCAGAGTCTCATCCACAAGCTGTCCTTGGATGGTGGTGTCGATGGACGCGTTTACAACCTTGCCTGCCATCAGTGAAGCGATAGAGATAATCTCCGTCTTCACCTCGTCGGACACCTTCTGCTTCTCCAACTCGGCTTCCGTGCGAGCCCTCTCCATAATACGCGCCGCTTCCTCTTTTGCCTCCGCAATAATCTGATTCTCGTTGGCCAACGCTTTCTTGCGCGCCTCACTCAAGATGCTCTCCGCCTCCTTGTTGATATCGCGTAGTTTGTTCTCATACTCCTCGCGCAGACGGTTCGCTTCCTCCATATTGTTCTTGGCATCCTCCAACTCGCCCTTGATCTTCGCCTGACGATCGTTAAGCATCTTGCGGGCGGGATTGAACAGGAAGTAGCTCATTACGGCAAACAGTGTAAAGACTGCTATGATAGTAAGCGTGGCATCTGACAAAAGCTGCCAGTCAATGCCAAACATTCTTTCATAGGTCTCTCCTGCGGTTAATAGTATCATTTCTGTCTCCTTTCCGGTAATGAATTACCATGGCAATGAATTGCCATATCCCCTAGGTAATTTTACCGTGTCTTATGGTAACAGAGGCTTTACGAACAATAACAGAATCGCAATCAACAGACCATACAGACCTGTGGTCTCTGCAACAGCCTGTCCCAAAAGCATGGTAGAGGTCACGTCCCCCTTTGCCCCGGGATTACGTCCCACTGCAGCCGCAGCATGACCAGCTGCGATACCCTGTCCTACACCAGGTCCGATACCGGCGATAACTGCCAGTCCCGCACCGATTGCAGAACATCCTAAGATAAAATACTCGTTAAATTCACCCATTTTTGTTTTTCCTCCTGGTTTTAACTTTATTAAATTGTTGGTATCAATAATGATACACTAAGCCTCATCACCAATCGCGTTGTTGATGTAGGTCATTGTCAGCATACAGAACACATATGTCTGAATTGCCCCTGAGAACAAATCAAAGTATACGTGCAGTACCGCGGGCCACGCTGTGGCAATCACTCCCAACAGCCCATAGATCAGCGCCATCATAATGGTACCCGACAATATGTTTGCGAACAAACGCAGCGAAAGCGATATAGGTACCGCAATCTCGCTGATCACATTGATGGGGAACCAAATCGGCAGCCATGGCGGCAACGGAGAACACATATCCGCCCAGATTGCTTTTGGCTTCTGATACTTAAACTGATTGAAGTGAATCAGGATAAATGTCAGAACACCCAGCGGAAAGGTGACGCCGTAATCTGCCGTGGGAGGTCTCAGTCCCAAAAGACCTGATATGTTGCTGAACAGAATAAAAATAAACACCGTTCCCACATAATTGTAGAATTTGGGAGCACTTCTACCCATGGAAGAGTCCACCATACCGTCCAGCTTCTCCACGATCAGTTCAATAAAATTCTGAAAACCGCCCGGCACCTCCGTGCCTTTTTTCATGGCCCGTCCCGCCGCTATGGAGAATCCAGTCAGAATCAGAACCACCAACAGCAGACTGACATGTGTTGTTGTTATCCAGACCTCATGACCGAAGAAACTATATTTCACCAGTCCATGCACCATAACATCCACATCCGTGGAGCCGGATAACAATATGCCATGAGCCATACTCTCACCTCTCTTTCCTTAAATTTTTAGTACATCCCCTCTCAGGAATTGCCCGCCTCGGGGATTTCCTCCACGATCGGCTCCGGAATGGGATCCGTCTCATGGAATAATTTATTGTAGAGCTTATGGGTAAACGGTTGTGAATAAACCGCTACTTTCATGAGTAATACATAACTCAGGCCAAATACTACCGGATTCATAATGCCCGTCTTTACAACGAGAACCAGAATCACCCCAAAAGAAAAATATCTGATCAAATAACTGCGGATTGCCATCTTGTTCGCCGTTCCCGAGTCGAAATCCAGCGCCCGCTCCAACCCTCTCTGCATATGTAACAAAGATAATATATTCAACACTGCCGCCGCGCAGACACACATACACCAGTCTGTCCCCGGAAGCCCCCATCTCTCCAGTGGAAGAAGAAGCCCCGCTGCCATAATCGCCAGTGCCCACAGCACCTCTGCCGTGTTCACTTCCAACAGTGTCCTATTCCTTCTTTTCAATATCTCGATTATTTTCATGAACGGACCTCCGCTCCTCTCCGTCATCGGTCTCGTAAATCTGTTTTGCCATGCGGTAGATATTCTGAGCGCCCGCTATGGCTCCCACAAAAAAGAGGAGAATCGTCCAAAAGGAAGTGTCATATCGCTTGTCCAGCCAAATCCCAAGGGCGGACATCATACAGATGGGCACCAACATATTGATGCCAAACTGGGTAATCAACACGAGCGAACGGTACACCGCTTTATTGTCTTTGCTACCCTTTCTGCGCTTACGGCTCATTTGTCTCCCTCTCATTACCATATACTGGACGACTCATGTTATTAATTATAACCATTTTTCCATAAAATGTCTACAAAAAACAATACAACATTACTAAAAAATCTAAAGCCATTCTACCGATATGACAAATTATCATTGACTTGTCTGGTTTCTCGGGGTAGTATTTTCTCAAAACAACACGAAAGAAGGACCCCATATGGAAACAGGAACAAATGGCACGCAGACGCTCCAGCTTTACCGCAAACGCTACATCCCCGCGGAATGCATCCCGCTCAAGGATGATGTGATTACGGAGCAGAATGAGGACTATATTCTCACCACATGGCACACCATCAACCCCAAGACCAGTTTTGACCACGGAAGCTCCTGTTATCTATTGAAGGAGGGTATCAAGGTCAGCAAATTCTACCGTCCTGACGGCTCTCTGTTGTTGTGGTACTGTGACATTGTGGAATATGAATTTAATGAGACCAAGGACAAACTCACGATCACGGACCTTCTGGCGGATGTGATACTCTATCCCGACGGAAGCATGGAAGTATTGGATTTGGACGAACTGGCGGAAGCTTTAGAGCAAAATCTGATCACACAAAAGCAGATGGCTGCCAGCCTCCGTCAGCTGCACCATCTGCTCACTATGATTTATCGCGATAAATTCGACCGCCTGCAGGCGATTTTGAATGACCGCGGTCTATAACACTTTCGGAATTGTACCACAAAATAATTAGTAGAACACATGCCCTCCGATATTGATGCCGGTCAGTCCCTCCACAGGCGTCCGGAAGTACACGCAGTTACCCACGTTGGTCACGCCTGACATCGCCTCGTCCGCCGCGCGGTAACAGTTGGTTGTCGCCTTGTTTGCGCCAAGTGCCAGCTCAAGCCTGCCGCTCGCCACGGGCGAGAACTGTTTATTCTGGTAGATGACCCCCACCACACTGTCGGGATAATTCCTACTGAGCACGCGGTTGATCACCACACTGCCCACGGCAAGCTGACCCTCGTAGGGCTCGCCCCCCGCCTCGCAGTATATCAGGTTTGCAAGGAGATACCTATCACCCTCGGCAAATGTCACCTCGGAAATATCTCTCCATTCTCCCGCGGCCGCCGCTTGGGACATCGCCATCTCCTCCGCCAGCTTCTGCTTCAAATACTCGACATCCTTCTCCTTCTCCCGCAGTTCCGCCTCGTAGGCTAATGCCTGCCGCTCCGCCTCAGAGATCTGATCGGCATACGCGGTGATGGAATTGGAAGTATGGCTGATCAATCCGGACACTTTATTCTTCTGTGTCTCCGCTTCCAGCTTCAGCTTGTCCAGCTCCGCCTTTTCCCTGAGCAAAAGCTCTTCATGCTCCTCGATCAGCGCGCGATTCTCTTTGAATTCACTCAGTTTCTTCTTATCATAGCTGGCAATCCTCTCATACCCGTCCGCCGCATTGAGCATATCTGACAGATTGCCCTCCGCCAAAACCGCCTCGACCACCGCATTGGTATAGCTGGTATCATTGCACTCGTACATCTTGCGTATACGAAGCACCATGTTGAGATACTGGCTCTCCTCCGTCGCCTTGGCCTGTGCAAGCGTTTCCTGGGTATCCGTAATCTCCTGCTCCTTGTCGGCAATCTGCCCCTCCAGGCTCTCCAAATTGTCGCTGACCTGTGTCAACTGAGCATTCAGTTTATTGAGTTCCCCTTTCAGCGTCTTCTGCTCTCCCTTTAGACCCTCAATATCCGATTGCAGCTCATTATGCTTGCCTTCCAGCTCTTCCCGCTGCCGCTCCGCCTCCTCCAACTGCTCTCTGGTATTGGTAGCCAAAACCTTCAGGACTCCCAAACCGTCTCCCGCAGTTGAAAAAACGACAAGCGCAAACACCGCCAGCAGCATCACCGCTCTCATCCTATATCTCACCATAGATACCTCACACTTCTATCTCTATCTTGTGGCCTGTATTCTGATAGGCAATGTAACTCACCCCCGCTGCCTCAAACATCCTCTTGGACGCCACATTTGCCGGGGTTCCCTCATATTTGTCACTGGCATACACCACGGTCTTGATACCCGCCTGAATGATCGCCTTGGCGCACTCGTTACACGGAAACAGGGATACATACAACTTCGTGCCCTCCAACGAACCGCCCCGATAATTCAATATGGCGTTCAACTCTCCGTGAGTCACGAACGCGTACTTTGTATCCAGCATATCGCCATCCCGCTCCCACGGAAACTCATCATCGGAGCATCCACAGGGAAATCCGTTGTAGCCCATGGACAGAATCTTATTGTCCCGACTCACGATACAGGCTCCCACCTGTGTGTTCGGATCCTTGGACCGCATGCCCGACAGATGGGCGACCCCCATAAAATATTCGTCCCAACTGATATAATCACTTCTCTTGCCGCCTTTGGGCTGTATTTTGATATTTTTGTCCACGATTATTCCCCCTCAATCATGCGAACTCTGCGCTGATGCCTCTCCTCACCGGAGAATTCCGTATCCAAAAATGTATCCACAATCTCCATCGCCAGAAAGTCACCTACAATCCCCGCGCCCATGGCAAGCATATTTGCGTCATTGTGCAGTCTGGTCATCCTGGCGGACAACACGTCCCCGCAGAGAGCGCAGCGAATGCCCTTCACCTTGTTGGCAGTAATGCTTACGCCTATGCCCGTAGTACAGATCAAGATTCCCTGAGCACACTCCCCGGAAGCCACCGCCTCCGCTGCCGCCCTGGCATATACAGGATAATCACAGCTCGTCTTGTCCGGGCACCCCACATCCTTGCAGGAGATTCCCCTCTCTGCCAAATGGCGAATCACCTTTTCCTTCAATTCAAAACCGCCGTGGTCACTTCCTATCGCAATCATTTCCTTATCCTCCTGTAAAATATCGCATGTTATTTATATTTCCACTACATGGTGTCCTGCCGCCTTCAGCAATCTATTCATGATGGCCTGTCCAAACCCTTCTGTAGAAAACGACTCGGAATAAATCTTTGTCACTTCCTCATCGTCAAACTCCCTGAGTATGGCATACAGCCTCTTGGCAATCGCCTCTTCATCCCCTCGGTGTCCCACACTCTTGACCACATCGGCCCTGTATCTTGCAAGCATCTCCTCCGTGCCGATCACGCCTACTTTCTCTCCCGACGCCCGATCCTCGTCCGCCCGCCGGTTAATATAATCCGTCACCGCCTCCGGAGCTCCACTCACGATGGTCAAATCCCCCGCGGGAGCATAATGCCTGTATTTCATCCCGGGAGCCTTGGGCGCCTCCCCGCAGTCCTGCTGTGAGCGCAGGATCGTGGCATCCACCGCAACCTCCCCCAACACCTGCTGCAACATCTCCCTTGTGATATATCCCGGGCGCAGGATTCGGGGCGGTGTCACTGTCAGATCCACAATGGTGGACTCCAAACCGATTCCTACTTCTCCCCCGTCGATGATCATGTCAACACGGCCACCCATGTCCTCCGCGACATAAGCCGCCAAAGTAGGGCTGGGCTTCCCGGAAAGATTGGCACTGGGAGCCGCCACATACCCTCCGCTCTCCCTAATCAGGGCCAAAGCCACTGGATGGGAGGGCATACGCACTGCCACGGTCTCTAAACCACCTGTGGTCTCATAGGGCACAGCGTCTGATTTTGGCAGTATCATGGTAAGGGGCCCCGGCCAAAAAGCCTCCGCCAGCTTCACCGCCTCCGCCGGAATTTCGGGGACAATTGCAGACAAGGCCTCGAAATCCGCGATATGTACAATCAAGGGATTGTCGGAGGGTCTGCCCTTTGCCTCATAGATCAGGCGAGAGGAGTCCGGATTCAAGGCATCCCCGCCCAGACCGTACACGGTCTCCGTGGGGAACGCCACCAGCCCGCCCCGGCGGAGCACTTCTCCTGCCCGGCACAGCCACATCTTATCCTGTTGTGTAAAACCGCCCACCCCGGCGGATATCTCAATAAACTCCGTCTCTTTCATGACCCTGTTAACCCTGCTTCTATCTATCATATTAGATGTCCCTGCTTTGAACAAGGTCATTATAGCATATATAAATAAAAAGGGAAAGATTATTCATTTGTTAAATGCTGGCGAATTTTGTAAAAAAACAGATTGACACATTTGTAGCTTAAGAATATAATTGATATATCGCAGTGTTGTATATTGTTTTTCTGTACTAAGGAGGAAAATGAAATGAAGAAAAATATTTTAAAGCGTGTTATCGCTGCAGTAGGTGTAGCGAGCTGTTGCATGTGTCTGCTCTCCGCACCCGTATCAACAATGCCGGTGCAGGCTGCCAGCGGAAACCAGAATGTTGCAGAGCCCAATCATGCAATCAAGGAGTGGGTTTTCAGAGAGGTGGATGGGAAGCTCTACAAACGGCTTTGGAATTGCTCTACCGCTCACTTTGAGGGTGATTGGATCTATGTAGGTGATCTACATTAATTGCTCTTTTTGATTTGATACATTTCGAACATTGTCTTAAGCAGGTTTTTTATTCCACGATAAAAAGCCTGTTTTTGTTGACTTATGACAGAGAAAGGCATATAATGAGCCTATCAAATCAGAAAGGATTGGTATTATGATGAACCCTAGGGAATTAGATGTGTTAAATATTTTATGGAAGTCCGAGGAGCCTATGATGGCAACCGATATCGTGAACGAGGGGGAGGGACTGACCCAGAGCACGGTCACCGCCGTGCTGAGAAAGCTGCTTCACGCCAAGCTGGTGGAGGTGGTCGGCGTCACCCACAGCGGCAAGGTACTGAGCCGCACCTATCGCCCCACCCCGGAATCCCGTGATATCATTTTGAAAGACTTCACGGATAACTATTCCTCGTTCCGCGACGTGATACCCAAGAGCAGCCTGTTCGCCGCACTGCTTAAGACAGACGGCAACACTCAGGAAATGCAGAAGGATATTGCAGAACTCAAGAGCATGATCAAGGAGTACGAACAAAAATACATTAAGAAGAAATAATGGAGTTACTATGTTGGAATCATCTATAGCAACAGTCATAATGGCGGTTATCACCACGAATTTGTTCCTGATATTGCTTACCATATGCCTGATCAACAAGAAGCTTTTGGTTCGGTCGGGTTACAAGCTATTGGCCATCTTCGTGGTGTTTACCGTGTTGCGTCTTGCCTTGCCCTTTGAATTTCCCTTTACCATTGATTTACGATTGCCATCAGATATTTCACAGATTTTCGTACCGATTCATGAACGGCGTTTTTCTTTTTATGGGCAGTCCTTTTCTCTGTGGAACCTTTTCACATGGGTCTGGGCGATTGGCGCGCTCATTGGGATTGTAAAGTATATTGTTTCCTACTTTCAATCCAATTACTATATCATTCTCTGCGGGAAGGAGCTCACCAACCAGCCCGTCTACCGGGATCGGTTGGATCAGATCTGCAGGACGTGGAACCGTCCCAATCGGTTTCGAGTGATTGAATTGCCGGGCTTGGATGGCCCCGTGCTCTTTGGCATAGTTTTTCCCCGGATTCTTGTGCCGGAGGACATGGAACTGACAGAGCCGGATCTGTCCTATATCCTGCGCCATGAGGCCTCCCATCATTTTCACCATGACCTTGTGCTAAAAAGTATTATCCAGATCATTACCCTGATTTATTGGTGGAATCCGTTTTGTATCCTGCTAAACAGCCAGGCGGATGTCATATTGGAAATGCGGGTTGATAACGGGATTACTTTGACAGACTCCATATCCACCAGTGAATATATGCACTGTCTGGTTCATGTGACAGCCGCCATATCCAAGCGCACACCCCTGTCCCAAAGCCTCACCATTGGTCTTTTTTCCACGAGGAATGCGGCATTAAAATGGCGTTTTGCGCTGTTGGCCAATAATCAGGAAAAGCCGCGCCTGGCTATGAATGTATTATTATTTTTAGCCACGGTGATGATATACTTGGTCTCTTATGCAATTATTCCAGAAGCATATTGTAAAATAGACTCCACATTTTCAGAACAAACCTTGGAAAAGAACAGTGTTGTGACACCATCAGAAGAGAATACTTATTTTATTGACAACTGTGATGGCACTTATGACCTTTATTATAAGAATTGGTATATGGAGACTACTGATACGTTAGATCTCTATCCTTCCAACATTCCAATATACACAAAAGAGAATCGTCCTGACTAATCAATGTTTGATGTCAATTTGTACATATATCTATATCTTGGTGGGAAACTTCAAAGAGGTCGGCATATTTTATTTAATACATAAAAGGACGCCATATCGGTGTCTTTTTATTTCGCAAGCATATCCGCTTGACGTAGTACTTTTGGAAATAATACTGTATAAGATGGAGGGAATCATGAAGAAAAGAAAATGCATCTGCACTGTCTACATACTCCTACTGGCCAGCATGTTGTTGGGTTGTGCCTCCCCTGACGAAGGGACAAAAAATACTGGAAGCGCGCCGCAATCCGAGACAAGGGAATATCCCGCTGACGAGAGGACAGTCATCGAGAGTACACCGCAATCCGAAACCATATCTTCCTCCTTTGTGCCGGAGAGTACAAGCGATACAGAAACTAACGACAATTCCGCCTCACCCCGTGAACTGACCCTCCTAATGGTAGGCGACATTCTCCTGCACACCCCTGTGGAGGAGAGCGCCCTGCAGACGGACGGCAGCTACCGGTTTGACACGATTTTTGCCAACACGAAGGAATCCATCCAATCGGCCGACCTTGCCCTGGTAAACCAGGAGGTCATATTGGGCGGCGCGGAGCTCGGCATCTCCGGCTATCCCGCCTTCAACGCTCCCTTCGAGGCGGGAGACGCCTTGGTGGACGCCGGCTTTGACGTGGTATGTCATGGCACCAATCACGCTCTGGACAAAGGAAAGAAAGGGCTCCTGAATTGCATCTCCTACTGGCGGGAAAACCATCCCCAAATAACGGTGCTTGGCATCTATGACAGCGCGGAAACCCAGTCTGATATCTATATCTACGAGCAAAATGACATTTCTGTCGCAATTTTAAACTATACCTATGGTACCAATGGCATCCCGCTCCCAGAAGGTATGCCCTACGCGGTAAGTATGTTGGATGAGGAAAAAGTGACAGCG
This sequence comes from uncultured Lachnospiraceae bacterium, assembly GCA_947175035.1. Classification (GTDB taxonomy): domain Bacteria; phylum Bacillota; class Clostridia; order Lachnospirales; family Lachnospiraceae; genus Acetatifactor. Next base: position 25,427 of record CAMWLG010000050.1, read on the forward strand.
GATATTAAGCTGGCGGAAGAGCTGGCAGATTTTACCATCGTATGTCCTCACTGGGGCACGGAATATAGACTGACCTCCGATTCCATGCAGGAAAAATGGACTAATATTTTTCTGGAAAACGGCGTGGATTTGGTGTTGGGCACTCACCCCCATGTAATAGAACCCATTGAATGGGTGCAGGATGAAGCTTCCGGACATCAAATGCTGGTATACTACTCTCTCGGAAACTATGTGAACTGGACTTCTGGCACCGGAGAGGGCGTCGCCAACCGTATGGTGGGCGGTATGGCGGAGATTACCCTTTCTTTGGATGAAAATGATGATGTTGTCATTTCTGATTATGGCGTGCAGGCTCTGGTCTGCCACGTGGAGGATGGAGTCAACGGTGTCACTGTCTATCCCCTTTCAGAATACTCGGAAGAACTGGGCGCACGCAATGCCATTATCTCACAAGATGGCAACTTTTCAAAAGATTATTGTGTCCAGCTGTGTGACAAGGTTTGGGGAGATCTTTGGGAATAATCTCTTTTTACTCTAATTTCCCTAAAATTCTACCCATTGATTCAACAAATTTTATTCCATTTCTATAATTGTATTCCAAATAACGTCGAATCATATAAAATAGAATTTAGCAATTGTTTATATGAAAACGAAGGAGTATACTTATGGAATTTGGAAAAAATATTTCAGCATTACGCGCCGAGAGGGGCATCTATCAAAAGGAGCTTGCCGACTATCTGAAAGTTTCTATCGGCACAATCTCAAACTATGAACAGGGCATTCACAACCCTGACTATGAAACGCTCTGCAAACTGGCTGATTTTTATGGGGTCTCCATAGACTATTTGATGGGGCGTACTGCAATTCGCACCTGCATCGATGAATTGGATCGCCCGCTGACAGACAATTACACAATTGCCGATTTGCTGAACACCACGCTTCAGCTGGATACCGCCAGCGCACGTTCCCTGGTGGAATATGTGGATATGTTGAAATTGAGACAAATGCACAATAAGTAACCTGATAATCAGCCGTCCGTTCTTTGATATGAAGCACATGCTTTCTATCAAAGCGGCGGCTATAAATGAAAACATCCCCAAATCTTTCACAGACTTGGGGATGCACTGGAGATAGGGGGACTCGAACCCCTGACCTACGCGTTGCGAACGCGTCGCTCTCCCAACTGAGCTATATCCCCATAGGAATAGAATAACACAAATAAGGGTATGACGTAAAGAGGAATTTTGATTTTTCCATCCCATTTTTCATCCACATACCCATATCCTAGGGGAAGATATGCCACGCTACACATTCGCGTATGTATTATAGTATGCCTGAGCAGCGCAAGCGTCTAATGAAAACCTTCTACAGAGTTTTTCAACAATCGTCTCCCCAGACTTGCCCTCCTCCAAGTTGTCCAATGAAGTGTACCCCTTGTCAAGGACATTCTAGAAGAAGGGAAAATATGTTCTTCAA
>CAMWLG010000051.1 GCA_947175035.1 uncultured Lachnospiraceae bacterium
GCCCAAGAGCAAAAAGGAAGCTCTGGATGAGATTGTGGATTTGATGAACAGGAGCGGCAAAATCGGCGATCTTGAGGCGTATCGGAAACAGGTTTATGCCAGAGAGGAGGAAGGCACCACGGGCATTGGCGAGGGAATTGCCATTCCCCACGGCAAATGTGACGCGGTAAAGAAGCCCGGGCTGGCAGCTATGGTGGTCAGGGATGGCGTGGAGTTTGAATCTCTGGACGGAGAACCCGCGACGCTGATCTTTCTGATTGCAGCTCCCAACACAAAGGACAATATCCATCTGGATGTGCTCAGCAAATTATCCATGCTCCTGATGGATGAGGAGTTTGCGGCGAATCTGCGCCAGGCGAAGAGTGTGGAGGATTTTCTGAAGATTATCGACAAGGCCGACGCGGAAAAGGGCGGTATCGAGGAGCTCTCCGCAGATTCCGGAGAGAACACGGGAGCGGCATATAGGATTTTGGCGGTGACCAGCTGTCCCACCGGAATTGCGCATACCTATATGGCGGCGGAAGGGCTGGAGAAGGCGGCGAAAGCGGCAGACTGTCGTATCAAAATCGAGACCCGCGGTTCCGGCGGTGCCAAAAACGTGCTCACTGAAAAGGAAATCCGGGAGGCGGACTGTATCATAGTGGCAGCGGACGCCAAGGTGCCCATGGAGCGTTTTGATGGCAAGAAGGTCATCGAGGTACAGGTGTCCGACGGCATCAGCAGAGCAGATGAGCTGGTGGCTCAGGCACTGTCCGGCAATGTGCCCGTTTACCATGGCTCGGGCGACGCGAATGGAGCCGGAGGAAGCGTTTCGGCGGGCGCTGGCGCAAAAGGCGGCAAGGGAGCCGGCGGTATTGCCCATCAAATCTATACCCAGTTGATGAACGGTGTGTCCCACATGTTGCCTTTCGTGGTGGGCGGCGGTATTCTCATTGCCATTGCTTTCCTGATAGACGGACTGAGCGTGGACATCAATTCGCTTCCACCGGATCAGCGAGGCGATTTTGGTACGATCACACCGTTTGCGGCCATGTTCAAGAATATCGGCGGTGTCGCTTTTGGATTCATGCTTCCTATACTGGCGGGCTTTATCGCCATGGCAATCGGCGACAGACCTGCGCTGGCGCTTGGTTTTGTGGGCGGTATGATTGCAGCCGACGGGAAATCAGGTTTCCTGGGGGCGCTGGTGGCAGGTTTCCTTGCAGGTTATGTGATCCTGGGACTGCGCAAGGTCTGCGAGAAGCTGCCCCAGGCGATTGAGAAGATTGCACCGGTGCTCATCTATCCGGTGGTGGGTATTCTGGTGACGGGACTCGCCATGATCTATATCGTGGAACCTGTGATGGGCGGCATTAACATTGCCCTGAACACCGGTCTGGAAAGCATGAACGGAGTCAGCAAGCTGGTGCTGGGACTGATCCTTGGCGGTATGATGGCCATTGATATGGGCGGGCCCTTCAACAAGGCGGCGTATGTGTTCGGAACGGCAGCAATCACTGCGGGCAATTATGATATTATGGCAGCTGTAATGATCGGCGGGATGACACCGCCCTGTGCCATTGCTTTGGCAACGCTGCTCTTTAAGGATAAATTCACAAAGGAGGAGAGGGAGGCCGGTCCCACCAACTTTATCATGGGTCTTGCCTTTATCACAGAGGGCGCGATTCCCTATGCGGCATCCGACCCTGTGAGGGTATTGCCCTCCTGCATCCTGGGCTCTGCCGTGGCGGGTGCTCTCTCCATGGCCTTCGGCTGTACGCTGATGGCTCCTCACGGCGGAATCTTCGTATTCCCGGTGGTGGGCAACGCGCTGATGTATCTGTTGGCGCTGATCGTTGGAACGGCTGTTTCTACGGTACTGTTGGGTGTATTAAAAAAGAAAATTGCATAAAAGGAGGAAATGATTATGAAAGAATTCAAATATGTCATCACAGATAACGAGGGAATTCACGCACGTCCGGCGGGAGAGCTGGTAAAGCTGGCAAAGACCTTTGCTTCCGAGGTAAAGGTGGCAAAGGACGGCAAGGAGGCGGACTGTAAGAAAATTTTTGCGCTGATGGGGCTGGGCGTTAAGAAGGATCAGGAAGTGTGCTTTAAAGTCACGGGTGAGGACGAAGATGCCGCCTGTGAGGCATTGGAACAATTTATGCGGGAGAACCTGTAATCCCCGCAAGAAGGCCGGAGCAGATAGATGCAGGCAGATGGGAGCGGATAGAATGAAAACTTACAGCGGAAAGAGTGTATACGGCGGTATTGCCATTGGCAGAATTCATGTCTATAAAAAGAATGAGAGTATGGTGCGGCGGGAAAAAATCGACAATCCCGATGCGGAGATGGAGCGTTATGAGCGGGCGAAGGCAGAGGCCGTCGCCCAGCTCAAGGGTTTGTATGACAAGGCGCTGAAGGAGGTTGGCGAGGTCAATGCGGCAATCTTTGAGATTCATCAGATGATGCTGGAGGATGACGATTACAATGAATCCGTGGAAAATATTGTGCGGACTCAGCATGTGAATGCCGAGTATGCGGTGGCTTCCACGGGGGATAATTTTGCCAAAATATTTGCGGAGATGGAAGATGAGTACATGCGGGAGAGGGCGGCGGATGTAAAGGATATCTCAGAGCGACTGCTGGCTGTTTTGGGCGGAGGCAGTGCGGGTGCCGTACAGTCGCAGGAGCCGGTGATCATCGCGGCGGATGATCTGGCGCCCTCGGAGACAGTGCAGCTCGACAAGGATAAGGTGCTCGCCTTTGTGACGGTGCATGGCTCCACCAACTCCCACACGGCGATTCTGGCCAAAACCATGGGGATTCCGGCCCTCATCGGCACAGATGTGGAGCTGGAGGAAATCGATGGAAAGTTTGGTATTGTGGACGGCTTGGAGGGGAAGTTTTATGTGGAGCCCGACGAGGAATTGCTTGCGCAGATGAGGGAGAAGCAGCAGGCAGAGCTCGCGCAGAAGGAGATGCTTCAGTCTCTGAAGGGCAAGGAAAATGTGACCCTTGACGGTCGAAAAGTGATGCTGTATGCTAATATCGGAAATGTGAAGGATCTGCCCAAGGTGATGCAGAATGACGCGGGAGGCATCGGATTGTTCCGCAGCGAATTTCTTTATCTGGAAAGTGATCATTTCCCCACGGAGGAAGAACAGTTTCAGGTATATAAAACTGTGGCGGAGACCATGGCGGGAAAACGGGCGATCATTCGCACTTTGGATATTGGAGCGGACAAGAAATGTGATTATTTTGGTCTGGAGGCGGAGGAGAATCCGGCTCTGGGATATCGCGGAATCCGTATCTGTCTGACGAGGACGGATGTGTTTAAGACACAGCTTCGGGCGCTGTTTCGCGCCAGTGCTTTCGGGAAGCTTGCCATCATGTATCCCATGATTATCAGCGTGGATGAAATCAGACGCATTCAGGAGATTGTGGCGGAGGTAAAAGCGGAGCTTACGGAGAACGGAACGCCCTTCGGCGAGCCGGAGCAGGGAATTATGATCGAGACTCCCGCTGCGGTGATGGTCAGCGGCGAGTTGGCGAAGGAAGTGGACTTTTTCAGCATCGGCACCAACGATCTGACCCAGTATACCCTCGCCATCGACAGGCAGAATCCCAGACTGGACGAATTTTATGATCCGCATCATCCGGCGGTGCTTCGCATGATCGCCATGGTGGTTGAGAATGCCCATCGGGAAAATACCTGGGTGGGTATCTGCGGAGAGCTGGGGGCGGATACGGAGCTGACAGAGGAGTTTTTGAAGATGGGTGTGGATGAATTGTCTGTTTCGCCGAACTATATTCTGCCGGTTCGTAAGAGAATACGGGAGACGAATCTGGAGGCATAGCATGCTCACGAAGCAGCGATATGATTTGATACTGAAACTATTGGAGGAGCAAAAGAGCGTTACGTTGACAGAGCTCAAGGAGCTTTTGCACACATCGGAATCCACCGTGCGAAGGGATATCGTGGCTTTGGATAAGGCGGGAAAGCTGATGAAGGTTTTTGGCGGTGCGGTGGTATTGGAACAGCCGGTGATCACCTATGAGCCCACGGTGGAGCAGAAGCGGGATGTAAAGGTGGTCGAGAAGCGGCGTATTGCCGCTTATGCGGCCTCTCTGGTAGGGCAGGAGGAGTTTATCTATCTGGATGCCGGGACGACGACGGGCTGTCTGATCGCGCATCTGGAAGGGGGCGGCGTGTCTGTGGTGACAAATGCGGTGGCGCATGCCAGACAGCTTGCGGCGTTGGGCGTGCGGGTCTATCTGGTGGGCGGTGAGCTGAAGGGCACCACGGAGGCCGTCATCGGGAGTCAAGCGGTGGAGATGCTGCAAAACTATCATTTTACCAAAGGTTTTTTCGGCACGAACGGTATCACACAGAAGACCGGTTTTACCACACCCGATGCCAACGAGGCACAGGTGAAGAAGGCGGCCATGAGACAGTGCAGAGAGTGTTTTGTGCTGGCAGATGCCTCCAAGTTTGACCGTGTCAGCTCCGTGACCTTTGCGGGATTTGGCACAGCGAAGATTATCACAGAGGAATTGCGTGACGGATATCAGGAATGTGAAAATATTCTCTGTGTATCTGACGACGCAATGTCAGCGGAGCAATGAAGTGAGGAATATGGAGAATATGGAGAATATGGAATAGAAATTGGAGGAGGAGCAATCCCCTCCTTTTTTCATGCGCAGAGCCGCATATGGAATTTAGCTGCTTTGCAGCATGCGGCTCGCGCGGCGAGTAGGAAAATCTTCCCTACTCGATTGCACACGCGGAATCAGAGGAAAAAATCTTGTTGACAAATAGCAGAAACTATCATACAATAACTGTACTATATAAAGCAATACAGATAATACAAACGATGCGGAACTGATACAAAATTAACATCCATACATGAGACGAGTAGGAGGTGATTCTTTGATCGAATTAGATTATCGCAGCAAAAAACCACTCTATGAGCAGATTATTGAACAAATCAAACTGTTAGTTATCAAAGGGCATTTAAGTCCCGGAGATTCCATTCCTTCTGTTCGGAAGATGGCACAGACTTTGGACATCACGCCGTCCACCGTGGCGAAGGCGTACCAGGAGCTGGAACGTCAGAAAGTGATTGAGACGATCCGGGCAAAGGGAACCTTTATAGCGACCATGCCGATCATGGAGCCCAATACGGAGGAACTGGAGAAGATTCGAAAGGCAATTCAGAGCGAGATCATCGAACTGAAACGCACAGGTTATACCGAGGCGGATGTGGTAAATCTAGTAAAAGAAATCTATGCGTCCATTTGATTTGGCAGAAAGATTTCGGAAAGGAAAGATAAGCAAATGTTAGAGATAAAAAACTTACAAAAAGGCTATAATCATCGACCGGCTATCCGCGGAATTGACATATGCATTCATCGGGGCGAGATCCATGGCTTGATCGGTTCCAACGGAGCCGGCAAGACTACTTTGCTTAAATGCGCCGCAGGAATCTATCAACCTGCGCAGGGAACGATACAGTATGATGGGAAGGATATCTATGATAATCCGGAAGTGAAAGCAAATGTGGCGTATGTGTCAGAGCAGCTTGATTTTATTCACATCTATTCCGTGTCGGGAATAGCAAGCTATTATCAGAACTTCTATGACACGTTTTCCAGGGAGAAGTTTGATGATCTGGTGAAACGTTTCGGCATCAATCCGAAAAAGAACATAGGCACTTTGTCCAAGGGGCAAAGGTCAAAATTACATTTTATCTTAGCGATCGCGCAGCAGCCGAAGTATCTGATCATGGACGAGCCGGAGAGCGGTATGGATGCGGAGGGCAAAGCAATATTCCGCGATATCCTGATTGAGGAAGTGGAGAGAGAGCAGGTTGGAGTGCTGTTTTCCAGTCATGATCTGGCAGATGTGGAGCGCATGTGCGACAGGGTGACCATGATGGAGGCGGGAGAGGTTTTTGCACAAAAATCCGTGGATGAATTCATGAAAAGCGTGCAGAAATGGAAGGGTATCCTGCCCCGGAAGACAACGGATGACCAACTGTTCTCCATGACCGTTCATGCGGCATCCGGGATTGGAGACATATCAGAGTTCTACACTGTGGGAGAGCGGGAAGAGAGCGAACGCATATTGAAGAAACTGGGCATCAAAGATTATTCCGGGCAGCAGATTACTCTGGAGGAGATTTACACGCTTTTAAAGAAAATCGGGAGGGCTGAAAAATGAGTGATTTGAAAAAATTGTTCAAAAGAGACCGGTTTTACTGGGGAATCATGACGGTGGTCATGACATTGGTGGTAGTTTATATGTTGACAAATACAGCTGCATTGTATCATAAATTATTTCATCTGGAGGATTACTTAGAGCGTTCGAAATACCTGCATGAACTTTGGGATATCCGTCCGGAGCTGCGCAATATAGATGGTGTCTTTTCAGATGCGCTTCCGTATTTGTTATTGGAACATATGGTGACAGTGACTGTGATCGTGGCGTTAATTGCGCAAGCGGTCAGGCTGCTGTTACAGGAGACTCAAAACCGCACGGAAGTGCTGCGCATTTTTCCTGTAAAATCATGCAATTTACTGACCTGTCATTACCTGAGCGGATTGCTTACGGTAGCAATTCCTCTGCTGATACAAGCAGCGACCATCCGATTGGATATACTGTATGTAGAAACAAACACAGAATTTATTTTTCTAAATAAAGAACAGCTTTGGGCTTATGCCGTGAAAGCCGTGATTATATTTATGTTGCATTATTCTCTGCTGATTGTTTGCAGAAAGGTGACAAACCATGTCCCCGGAACCATCTTTACTTTTATAGTAGTGGAATTGGCAATGCAGGTATTAGCCGGTTATGGTTTGGACATGTATTGGGATAACTATTTGGCAGTAAATAACATCCCCGAATGGGTATTTGTGGCAGCCGCAGCGGTCGTTTTGATCGTCCTTTCCTACATCGCGGATCATAAAAAAGACTGTGCGGGAAATGGATTTTATGCGTTTCCTATCGCGCATTGGGTGATGATGGGAATCGTATTCGGAGAAATATATTATATATTTTATGGCGTATATGGAGATATACCCAAAGTGCTGTCATTTCTTGTGGCGATTGTGTCCTCTGTGCTGATTACCGCCGGCGTGCATTTTATCACGAAGCCGAAAGGGATATAAGATGAAAAGAATCGTTTCGCTTGCATTAGTTCTGTGTTTGTCTTTGACTGGCTGTGGACAGGCGGCCAAGACCAAATCAAACAAAACTACGGATACACAGTATGTGTATCGCTCAGAAAGTTGCTCCGTGGAGGGGATGGAGATTGGCGTTGCATTGGAATTAGCAAGGGACGATACATGGCTCTATGCGGCCATGGCTAGAGCGGAACAATCAGGTGGTGTGAAAAAGTGGCTTGTCTGCTATAATGCGGAAACGGGAGAGACGAAGCGGATTGAACCGGACGGGGCGGAAGGCACCATGCTGCTGCAGATTGCCGCGGGGGAGAATGGGGAGTTCTGGGGCGTTCTCTACAGTGTGAAGGGAGAGACAATCGCAGAATTTTCCGTAAATCGATATAACGCAAACGGTGAAATACTTGCATCAAACAATCTGACTGAACTGATGACGCGGGAGATGGGGCGGGGAATTTATGGGCATTGCCTGCAGATTGACCAAAACGGCAGTCTGTATTTGGGGTGTGGAGATGCTGGGAACACCATGAATTCTGTATTGATGTCTGTCTCACCGGAAGGGCGGATTCTCTTTCGCACGGGCGTGGCAGGAATGGTGCAGAGACTGATTCTGACCGACGGAGGAAAACTGTACGCGGTGGTAAATCGCGGGGATGATACCATGGAGATTCTGGCGGTGGACGCCGTGTCGGGCGAGACGGAGACGCTGATCAAGAATCTGCCGCAAAATGCATCCAGGACGCTCCTTGCCGCCTCGGGAGACGGGGAGCGGTTGTACTATAACGTCTCCGGAGATCTGTATGAGTATGATGTGACAAAGGAGGAGAGCTGCAGGCTGTTTGCGCTGTCGGACATGCGTCTCTCCGTGGAGGAGTTGGTGGGCATGGTGCAGACCGATGCGGATCATTTTTATTTCCTGTCCAACACCTCCGACGAGACCGGTACATATCAGGGGGAGTGGAGCTGTGTCTGCAGGGTGCGCACGGATCAGGCGGAGCCGGTACAGGACAGGGAGGTGCTGACGCTGGCGATGTTTGCAGAGGACTCCGATGTGGATCAAGCCGTGGCATGGTTTAACAAGAAATCCGATACCCATAAAATAGAGATTTGCTTGTACGGCGGGCTGGACGAGAAGGATGGAGCGGACCGGCTGCAGGCGGATATCGCGTCGGGAAAGATACCGGATATGATCGATCTGGCGGGCGTGGACGGGATGACGTACATCAGACAGGGCATTGTGACGGATTTGTCTCCTTTTCTGGAGCGGGATTCGGAAATATCCGAGGGGGATTTTGTGGAAAACGCCGTCAGTACCTATCGGGACGGGGAGGGGCTGTATGCAATCCCCACCATCTTCTGGCTTGGCTCCATGGTGGGCAAGACTTCCTGTCTGGGCGAAAGATCCGGATGGACGCTGGAAGAATTCCGGGAATATGCGGACGCACTGCCCGATCCCGGGGCGGCGACGGCGGGCGCTTCCAAGGAGGAGATGTTCAACAGGATTATGGTGCAATACGCGGAGCGCTATATCGACTGGGAGAGTGGAACCTGTTCTTTTGAAAACCAGGAGTTCCTTGAGTTGCTTGACTTTGTGAATCGGTTCCCAGATGATGTGACGGGCAGTGAGGAGCAGATCGTGGAACAAATCCGTTCAGAGGAGCTTTTGCTTTATCCAACGACGATGAACTGTGCGATCATGTTCCAGCTCAACAGGGCAATCTTTGGCGAGGAGATCACCTATATCGGTTTTCCGTCGGAGAGCGGCAGCGGCACCAAGATGATGATTTTGGGAAATGCTTTCGGCATCTCTCAAAATTGCAAAGACAAGGAAGCGGCGTGGGAGTTTTTGAAAACCCTGTATACAAGCGATGCCAATATCATAGATGGCTTCCCAGTATACAAGCCGTACCTTGAGAAGGCCTTTGAGTTTGCTTCCACAGGTGTATATCACACGGACGAGAACGGAGTCCGCACGGAGGAGCCGAAGTATGAGATCCCTTATGGGAGTCTGAACTTTGAAATCTATGCAGCAACCGATGAGGAGATCCAACAGATTCGGAGCCTGATAGAAAATGCGGAGCCTGCGGATATCAGGACTCCGGGAATCTATGCGATTTTGCAGGAGGAGGCGGCAGCGTTCTTTGCCGGACAACGGAGCGCCGGGGAGACGGCGGAGGTCATGCAGAGACGGGTGGCGCTCTATATCAATGAGCGCAGATAAACGTGAAGGAGGTATCGTCGGGGAAATTACTTGCAAATTATATATAGATATGGTATGAATAGAACAAAGTTGTATGGCAGGAGGATTAACAAATGAAAAGAATTATTTCTCTCGCCTTAATTCTGTGCCTGTCTCTGACTGGCTGTGGGCAGGATACCAAGACCAAGTCCAACAAGGATTCGGATATACAGTATGTGTATCGCTCGGAGGTCTGTTCTGCGGAGAAGTTGGACGGCGAGTGGGGGGATATATGGGGATTGGCAAGAGACGATGCATGGCTCTGGGCTAATATGAGCGTGATGGACCGGGAGTTGGGAAGGGAGAAAACGTGGATCGCCTGCTATAATGTGGAAACCGGAGAGACGAAGCGGATTGTACCATGCGGGGCGGAAGGCACTGTGCTGATACAGAGTGTCGCAGGGGAGAACGGAGAGTTCTGGGGCATTTTCTATTGGGGAGGCGTAAAATTTTCCGTAAACCGATATGCTGAAAACGGTGAAATGCTCGTGTCATACAAGCTGCCCGAGCTTCTGATGCAAGAGGTGGGGAGTGTTTATTGGAACTGTGTGCAGATTGATCAAAACGGCAGTGTGTATCTGGGGTGTAAAGATATTGAGAACCCTATGAATTCCGAATTGTTATCTGTCTCACCGGAAGGGCGGGTTCTTTTTCTCACGGGTGTGGAGGGAATCGTGCAGAGACTGATTCTGGCCGACAACGGGAAACTGTACGCGGCGGTACAGCGCAGGGATGATACTATGGAGATTTTGACGATAGATGCCGTGTCTGGGAAGACAGAGACGCTGATCAAGAATCTGCCGCAAAATAAGTCCAGGACGATTCTTGCCGCTTCGGGAGACGGGGAGCGGCTGTATTATAACGTCTGTGGATATCTTTATGAGTACGATATGGCGGAGGGAAAGAGCAGCGGGCTGTTTGCACTGTCGGACGTGCTTCTCTTTGAGGATCTGCTGGTGGGCATGGTGCAGACCGATGAGAATCATTTTTATTTCCTGTCTAGCACCTACGACGAGACTGGTGCAGGCAAGGGGGAATGGAGCTGTGTCCGCAGAGTGCGTGCGGATCAAGCGGAGCCGATACAGGACAGAGAGGTGCTGACGCTGGCGATGTTTGCGGAGGATGCAGATGTGATTTGGGCTGCGGCATGTTTTAACAAGATATCCGATACCCATAAAATAGAGATTTGCCTGTACGGTGGCCTGAGCGAGACGGACGGGGCGGCTCGGCTGCAGGCGGATATCGCGTCGGGAAAAATACCGGATATAATTGATTTGGCGGGCGTTGACGGGCTGGCGTACATCAGACAGGGCATTGTGACGGATTTGTCTCCTTTTCTGGAGCAGTCTCCCAAAATCTCCGAGGAGGATTTTGTGGAAAATGCCATTAGTACCTATCGGTACGGGGAGGGGCTGTATGCAATCCCCACTATGTTCCAGATTGAGTCTCTGGTGGGAAAGACTTCCTGTTTGGGCGAAAGATCCGGATGGACGCTGGAAGAGTTCAGGGAATATGTGGACACACTGCCCAATCCCGAGGTGGCGATGGCGGGCGCTTCCAAGGAGGAAATGTTCAATAGGATTATGATGCAATACGCGGATCATTATATCGACTGGGAAAACGGAACATGTTCTTTTGAAAACGAGGAGTTCCTTGAGCTGCTTGACTTTGTGAACCGGTTTCCGGATGAGGTGACAGGCAATGAGGAGCAGATTGTGGAACGAATCCGCTCGGAGGAAATTCTGCTCTATCCGACGACGATGAATTGTATGTCTATGTACCAGCGCAACCAGGCGATTTTTGACGAGGAACTTACCTATATCGGATTTCCGTCGGAGAGCGGCAGCGGCACCAAGATGATGATCTCCAGAAACGCTTTCGGCATTTCCCAAAACTGCAAAGACAAGAGAGCGGCGTGGGAGTTTTTGGAAATCATGTATACAAGTGGCATCAATCCCATAGAACGCTTCCCGGCATACAAGAGGACTCTTGAGAGGGCATTGGCGGTTCCCTTCAAAACTTCGTATGGGGTGGTCGAAGGCGAAATTCACACGATGGTGTCAAAGTATGAGCTTTCCTATGGAAACCTGATCTTTGAAATCAATCGGCCAACCGATGAGGAGATCCAACAGATTCGGAGTCTGATAGAAAATGCGGAGCCTGCGGATATCAGGACTCCGGGAATCTATGCGATTTTGCAGGAGGAGGCGACAGCGTTCTTTGCCGGACAACGGAGCGCCGGGGAGACGGCAGAGGTCATGCAGAGACGGGTGGCGCTCTATATCAATGAGCGCAGATAAGCCCTCTAAAAAGGCTAAAACCAGCTCTGCAATTCGATAATGTTGCCTTCGCAATCTGCCGCATAGACAAAGACGGCGTTTCTTCCATCCTCATATTCTGCTTTTACGACCTCCCCGATCTGCTTTCCGCCTTTTTCAAGCAGTCGCTGTAAGGTTGCCTCCACGTCGTCCACTTCAAATGCAAGATGTGCGATCCCGCATGTGTTGACAGAATGCTCGGATTCCGTCATACGGTCATAGGAAAAAATCTCCAGCGTGGGATGGTCTTCTCCATATCCGGGCAGGCAGAGATGTTCCCCCATGATGTGCGCATTTGGGATTCCCGTCAGCTGATCCAGCCATTGGCCGCGAAGATCTCTTGTTTCCCCAATACTTTTACATTGAAATACATCCTTATAAAAATCTACCAGCTTTTGAAAATCCCTTGCAATAATATTGGTATGGACATATCTAAACATTGAAGTTCTCCTCTCTTATTGCACCGTAAAGGTTTCATCCCCAAAGAACACAGCCCACGCAACCACGTCCGCTGCATCAAGAACCAGCCCTCCCTGGCCGAAATTAACATAAAAGCTCTGTTCGCTTTCGCTATAGCCCCCTACGCTCCATTCAAATTCTCCTTCTTCCGTTTTCCACACAAGGAAGCACCATTCTTCGTCTTCGGGCAAGCCTTTTTCGGACACCAGATTCCATTTGTCTACTCTTAAACTAAAATTCATTTTCATATCCCTCCTGTTGTGTCAAATGTTTTCTTCTTAAACAAAATTGCTGCTTTTTATATATTATCATATAAAAGTTCTTTTTTCCATATTTTGCAATGACAAATTGTAAATCTTGTCATGACACCAAAAATAATATAGAATGAAGATAAAATATTGTAAAAAGATGTCGGAACACTCAGGAGGATTGACAAATGAAAAGAATCGTTTCTCTTGCCCTAATTCTGTGCTTGTTTTTGACCGGATGCGGACAGGTGGTCAAGACCAAATCAGGCAAAGATTCGGATATAGAGTATGTATATCGCTCAGAAAGTTGTTCCGTTGAGGGGATGGACGACGGCTTTGCATTTGGATTAACGAAGGACGATACATGGCTCTGTGCTGCTATGGTCATGACGGACTGGGAGTCGGGAAGGGATAAATCGTGGATCGCCTGCTATAATGCGAAAAACGGAAAGACGAAGCGGATTGAACCGGACGGGGAGGAAGGCACCGTGCTGCTGGAGATTGCCGCAGGGAAGAACGGAGAGTTCTGGGGCATTTCCTTTTGGATGGAGTTGGGGGGAGACGTAAAGCTTTCTGTAAATCGATATGCTAAAAACGGTAAAATACTTGCATCAAATGATCTTACAGCGCTTCTGGGGCAGGATGGGGCGCAGGCGATTTATTGGCTTTATGGGAACTGTTTGCAGATTGACCAAAACGGCAATCTGTATCTGGCATATAAAGATGTTGAGAACCCTGGTAACTCCGTGCTGCTGTCTTTCTCGCCGGAAGGGCAGATACTCTTTCATACAGGAGTGGAGGGAACCGTGCAGAGACTGATTCTGGCCGACAACGGGAAGCTATACGCAGCGGTAAAGCGCATGGATAACACTATGGAGATTCTGACAGCGGACACTGTGTCGGGCGAGACAGAGACGCTGATCAAGGATTTGCCGCAAAATGAGATCAATACGATTCTTGCTGCCTCAAGAGACGGGAAGAAGCTGTATTATAACGTCTCCGGATATCTGTATGAGTATGATGTGGCAGAGGGGAAGAACAGAGGGCTGTTTGCGCTGTCGGACGTACCTCTCTTTGAGCAGGAGCTGGTGGGCATGGTGCAGACCGATGCGGATCATTTTTATTTCCTGTCCAATGCAGCAGACGAGAATGGTATAAGCGAGGGGGAATGGAGTTGTGTCCGCAGGGTGCGCGCGGATCAGGCGAAGCCAATACAGGACAGGGAGGTGCTGACACTGGCGATGTTTGCGGAGGACGCCGATGTGACTCAGACCGTGGCAGCGTTTAACAGGAAATCCGATACCCATAAAATAGAGATTCGCCTGTACGGTGGTCTGAGCGAGACGGACGGGGCGGAGCGGCTGCAGGCTGATATCGCGTCGGGGAAGATCCCGGATATCATCGATCTGGCAGGGGTTGACGGTATGGCGTACATCCGACAGGGGATTGTGACAGATTTGACTCCCTTGCTGGAGGAGTCTTCGGAAATCTCCGAGGAGGATTTTGTGGAAAAGGCCATCAGTACCTATCGGGACGGGGAGGGGCTGTATGCAATCCCCACTAATTTCTGGCTTGGCTCCATGGTGGGCAAGACTTCCTGTCTGGGCGGAAGATCCGGATGGACGCTGGAAGAGTTCCGGGAATATGCGGACGCACTGCCCAATCCGGGGGCGGCGACGGCGAGTGATTCCAAGGAGAACATGCTTGACTGGATTATGATGCAATACGCGGAGCGCTATATTGACTGGGAGAGTGGAACCTGTTCTTTTGACAGCGAGGAGTTCCTTGAGCTGCTTGACTTTGTGAACCGGTTTCCGGATGAGGTGACAGACAATGCGGAACAGTTCGTGGAACAGATCCGTTCGGAGGAGATTCTGCTCAATCCGATGACGATACAGTATGTAGACATGTTCCAGCTCAACCGGGCGATCTTTGACGATGAGGTCACCTATATTGGATTCCCATCAGAGAGCGGCAACGGCACCAAGATGATGATCTTAAGAAACGCTTTCGGCATCTCACAAAACTGCAAAGACAAGGAAGCGGCATGGGAGTTTTTGAAAACTCTGTATACAAGCGATGCCAATATCATAGGCCGTTTCCCGGTATACAAGCCGTCCCTTGAGAAGGCCTTTGAGTTTGCTTCCACAGGTGTATATCGCACAGACGAAAATGCAGACCGCACGAAGAACCCAAAGTATTACTATTACTATGGGGGTCTGACCATTGAAATCTATGCGGCAACCGATGAGGAGATCCGGCAGATTCGGAGTCTGATAGAAAATGCGGAGCCTGCGGATATCAGGACTCCGGGAATCTATACGATTATGCAGGAGGAGGCGGAAGCGTTCTTTGCCGGACAGCGGAGCGCCGAGGAGACGGCGGAGGCCATGCAGGGACGGGTGGCGCTTTATATCAATGAGCACAGATAAGTGGAAAAATACCTGCTTCCATTGCGGACTATTTTCGTTTATAATAAAATCAAAATGGGTAGGAGACAACTATCTTTAAATCAACTGACTAGAAAAGGAGTCTGTGTATGTCTGCTTTGGAAGAGATTCGCAATCGTTTTAAAAATGACCATTTTGCTACGGATGCCGCAGGGATTGTCATTGATTCCGCGGAGCCCGGGAAGGCGGTATGCTCCATGACTTTGGAGGAACGACATATGAATGAGAATAACGTGCCAATGGGCGGCGCTATTTTTACACTGGCGGATTTTGTCTGCGCTATTGCGTCCAATGGGTATTCCGAGAAAAAGACGGTCAGTCAGAATGTTTCCATCACTTTTCTTGCGCCGGCAAAAGGAAAACGTCTCATCGCAGAGGCATCCCTTTTGAGACAAGGGCGTACTACCGCGCTTTATGCGGCAGATGTGAGGGACGAGCTGGGGACTTATGTGGCTCATGCCGTTTTGAATGCCTATGTGATCAATGACTAGAAGATACAAAGGAGGTACCATATCATGGTAATTACGGAGCTTTTGGAGCGGAATGCACGTCTCTACGGTTCAGATACGGCACTGGTGGAGCTGAATCCGTCCTCGGAGCGTGACAGCGCGGTGACATGGCGGGAGGCGAGCCTGATCGAGAGCGCAGGGGACGGAGCACCCTATCGCAGAGAGTTGAGCTGGGAGGAGTTTGACAGACGCGCCAACCGTTTTGCGAACCTGCTCCTTAGCCGCGGCTTGGAGCGGGAGACGAAGGTAGGCATTCTGATGATGAACTGTCTGGAATGGCTGCCCATCTATTTCGGTATTCTGAAGGCAGGCGGAGTGGCCGTGCCTTTGAACTTCCGCTATTCCGCAGAGGAAATCAAATATTGTCTGGAGCTTGCAGATGTGGAGGGGCTGGTTTTTGGACCGGAGTTCATCAGCCGTATGGATGTGATCGCAGAAGATCTGCCTAAGGTGAGGATGATGTTTTTCCCGGGAAAAGGAGGACCCTCATATGCAGAGGACTTTTTGAAGCTGACGGGATTCTGTTCTTCCAGCGCACCGCCAATTGCTCTGGAGGAGACGGATTATGCGGCAATCTATTTTTCTTCAGGAACTACCGGATTTCCGAAAGCAATTTTGCACAACCACCTGTCCTTGCTCTCTTCCTGTGAGACGGAGCAAAATCATCACGGACAGACGAGGGATGATGTGTTTTTGTGTATTCCGCCGCTCTATCATACCGGAGCGAAAATGCACTGGTTCGGCTCTCTGATTTCAGCCGGAAAAGCCGTGCTTCTCCGGGGTGTAAAGCCGGAGTGGATTCTCAGGGCGGTCACGGAAGAAAAATGTACTATAGTATGGCTGCTGGTACCCTGGGCGCAGGATTTGTTGGATGCCATTGATTCCGGACAGGTGGATATGGAGCATTATCTGCTGGAGCAGTGGAGACTGATGCATATCGGGGCCCAGCCGGTTCCGCCCAGCCTGATTCAGCGGTGGAAGAAGCATTTTCCCCATCATCAGTACGATACAAACTATGGTCTCAGCGAATCCATAGGTCCCGGTTGTGTGCATCTGGGTGTGGAAAATATACATAAGGTGGGAGCCATCGGAAAGCCGGGCTACCGCTGGGAGGCGAAGATTGTGGACGAGCAGGGGAATGAGACTGCGCAGGGCGAGGTCGGCGAACTCATTGTCCACGGACGGGGTGTGATGCTTTGTTATTATAAAAATCCCGAAGCTACCGACGAAGTTTTGAAAGACGGATGGCTCTATACGGGGGATATGGCACGAATGGACGAGGATGGATTTATCTATCTGGTGGACCGGAAGAAGGATGTCATCATCTCCGGAGGCGAGAACCTTTATCCGGTGCAGATAGAGGATTTCCTGCGTCGGAACGACAAGATCAAGGATGTGGCTGTCATCGGGCTGCCGGACACCAGACTTGGTGAAATCGCGGCGGCGGTGATCGAGCTTAAGGAGGGCGTTTCCTGCACAGAGGAGGAAATCATGAATTTCTGCGAGGAGCTTCCCAGATATAAGCGCCCAAGAAAGATTATTTTTGAAAAGGTGCCGAGAAACCCTACAGGGAAAATTGAGAAACCTGTTCTAAGAGAACGATACTGTCATGGCAGTCTCGTGGAAGTACAAATTAAGAATTAAGGGAGAAAATACAAATGGATCTTTTTATCAAGTTACTAATGCTAATTGTTTTTTTCGGAGTGATGATTGCAATTGGACTATACTGTCGCCGTCATGCCACGGATGTCAACGGCTTTGTGTTGGGCGGAAGAAGCGTAGGACCCTGGCTCACCGCCTTTGCCTATGGAACCAGTTATTTCTCGGCAGTGGTCTTTGTAGGCTATGCGGGACAGTTTGGATGGAAATACGGAATTGCAGCAACTTGGGCCGGATTGGGGAATGCTTTCATAGGCTCTCTTCTTGCATGGGCTGTGCTGGGACGGCGTACCCGTATTATGACCCAGCATCTGGACAGCGCCACCATGCCGGAATTCTTTGGACAGCGCTTTGAGAGCAAGCCATTAAAACTGGCAGCTTCGGCGATCATTTTTATCTTTTTGATTCCATATACGGCAAGTCTTTACAATGGGTTGAGCCGTCTGTTTGGTATGGCATTTGATATTGATTACAGCGTGTGTGTGATCGCCATGGCAGTGCTTACGGGCATTTATGTCATAGCCGGCGGCTATATGGCTACCGCCATCAATGATTTTATCCAGGGAATTATCATGATTTTCGGTATCATTGCCGTGATTGTTGCAGTGTTAAACAGTCAGGGCGGTTTTCTTGCGTCACTTAACGCATTGGCAGCAGTGAGTGATGAGACAGTCTCTGCGGCACCGGGTGTTTTCAATTCCTTCTTCGGACCGGACCCGGCGGGGCTTTTAGGCGTGGTGATCCTCACCAGTCTCGGAACATGGGGGCTTCCGCAGATGGTACAGAAATTTTATGCCATCAAGAGTGAGAACGCAATCAATAAGGGCATGGTGATATCCACTGTATTTGCAACCATAGTTTCCGGCGGATGCTATTTCCTGGGCGGCTTCGGACGGCTTTTCAGTGACAGGATTGATATTGCAGCTAACGGCTATGATTCGGTGGTGCCCACCATGTTGTCAGGGCTTCCGACAATATTGATTGCCGTGGTGGTGATTCTGGTGCTTTCCGCTTCCATGTCCACGCTTTCTTCCTTGGTATTGGCATCAAGCTCTACTTTGACGCTGGACTTCATCAAGGGTACGATTATCAAAGAGATGGACGAGAAGAAACAGGTCAGATGGATGCGGGCGCTTCTGGTAGTGTTTATCGCAATTTCCGTTGTGATTGCGCTGATACAGTACCGTTCTAATGTTACCTTTATCGCACAGCTCATGGGCGTAAGCTGGGGAGCGTTGGCAGGAGCGTTTCTGGCACCCTTCCTATATGGCTTATATTGGAAGCGTACCACTAAGGCTGCGTGCTGGGTGAGCTTTTTGTTCTCTACGATTGTGATGCTTGCTAACATTTTCTTCCGTTCAAGCTTTCCGGCATACCTGCAGTCACCAATCAATGCCGGAGCATTTTGCATGCTGGCAGGACTTGTGATCGTGCCTTTGGTGAGTATGGTGACAAAGGCTCCTGAACAGAAAACTTTGGAACAAATCTTTTCCTGCTATGAAAAGAAAGTAACGGTTTCTGTGAAAGATTCCATCGGCGAGCAGGAGATGTGAAAAATAAATTTTTCACACGCGAATTTGTGCCTTACGGCAACAAATGTCGCAGATTGAGAGAAAGGTAGGATACTGATGAAAACATTAATGCTTGGCAATGAGGCGTTTGCCAGAGGTCTCTATGAGGCAGGCTGCAGCTTTGTATCCAGTTATCCCGGAACGCCCAGTACGGAGATTACGGAGTGCGCGGCGAAATATGAAGAATTGTATGCAGAGTGGGCACCGAATGAAAAGGTGGCTCTTGAGGCGGCGTTTGGCGCTTCTCTGGCGGGGAAGAGGAGCTTCTGCGCCATGAAACATGTAGGCTTAAACGTGGCGGCAGACCCGCTTTTTACCATTTCCTATACCGGTGTGAATGCGGGACTTCTGATTGGCGTGGCAGATGATGCCGGTATGCACAGCTCGCAGAATGAGCAGGATTCCCGCCACTATGCACAGGCGGCGAAGATTCCCATGCTGGAGCCTTCCGATTCTGCGGAGGCACTTCACTTTGCAAAGCTTGCCTATGAGCTTTCAGAAAAGTTTGACACGGCGGTACTGATCAAGATGTGTACCCGTGTCAGTCATTCTCAGAGCGTGGTGGAGACGGGGGAGCGGGTGCTTCCGGCGCAGAAGAAATATGAAAAGAATCCTGGGAAATATATTATGATGCCGGGTAATGCGAAGAAGCGTCACCCGGAGATAGAGGAGCGCACCAAGGCGTTGGCAGCCTGGGCTGAGACAGCGGAGATTAACCGGATCGAGGAGGGAAGCGATAAGTCCTATGGCATCATAACTTCCTCTACCTGTTACCAATATGTGAAAGAGGCATGCGGGGATACCTATCCTGTTTTGAAGCTGGGAATGATCTGGCCTATGCCGGAGCAGAAGATCAGGGATTTTGCGGCTTCTGTGGACAAGTTGGTGGTAGTGGAGGAATTGGATGGCTTTATTGAGGCTCACTGCAGGAATCTGGGGCTCTCGGTATCCGGAAAAGATATGTTTTCAAATGTAGGAGAGCTGAGCCAGAATCTGGTGAAAGAGAAATTAGGAATAGCGGTGCAGGCTGGCGCTTCTCTGGATGAGAATATCCCTGCCAGACCGCCAGTGATGTGTGCAGGCTGTCCCCACCGCAGTATCTTTTACGTTCTGAAAAAAATGAAACTCACGGTTCTTGGAGATATCGGATGCTACACATTGGGAGCAGTACCGCCGCTTAGTGCGATTGATTCCACTGTGTGTATGGGTGCTTCTGTCTCCGGACTTCACGGTTTTGTCAAGGCAAGTGAGGAAGAGTGGGCGGGAAGGACTGTGGCGGTCATAGGCGATTCCACATTTATTCATTCCGGCGTCACCGGACTGATCAATATTGCTTACAATGAGTCCAACGCTACGGTGATCATATTGGATAATTCCATCACCGGCATGACGGGACATCAGCAGAATCCGACGACAGGTTATAACCTGAAAGGGGACCCCTGTACGAAGATTGACTTGGAGAGCTTGTGCCGCGCTGTGGGAATCAGACGGGTGAGAGTGGTAGATCCTTATGATATGGCAGCCTGCCAGGCGGCGATTGAGGAAGAGCTTTCTGCGAAAGAGCCTTCCGTTATCATTTCCCGGCGGCCCTGTGCATTACTGAAGTATGTGAAGCATCCGGGACCCATTTGTTCCGATACGGAAAAATGTAAGGGATGTAAGGCATGTATGAATATCGGGTGTCCGGCAATCAGCATGGAGAACGGCAAAGCAAAGATTGACCCTACCCTCTGTGTGGGGTGTGGCGTCTGCAAACAACTCTGTAAATTTGATGCGTTGGGATAAGAATGGGTAAATGCCGCTTGTGCGGCGGAATGAGAGGAAATATGGAAACTAAGAATATTATGATTGTGGGTGTAGGCGGACAGGGCACTTTGCTTGCAAGTAAACTTCTGGGCCGTCTGCTCCTTGGCAAAGGATATGATGTGAAAGTCAGCGAGGTGCATGGCATGAGCCAGCGGGGAGGAAGTGTTGTCACTTATGTCCGTTGGGGCGACAGGGTTTACTCCCCCATTATAGACAAAGGACAGGCGGACTGCATTCTATCCTTTGAACTTCTGGAGGCAGCTCGCTATACGGAATATTTAAAGAAGGGCGGCAGGATTATTGTCAACAGCCAACAGGTGAATCCTATGCCGGTGATTGCGGGCACGGTAGCCTATCCGGAGAATCTGGAAGAGAAGCTTGCGGCGCTTGGCATTCAGGTGGATGCGATTGATGCGCTTACTTTGGCGGAAAAGGCGGGAAGCAGCAAGGCTGTGAATCTGGTGCTCATGGGCAAGTTGGCGAATCACTTTGACTTTACACCGGAAGAGTGGATGGATGCAATTGAGCATAGCGTGCCGTCGAAATTCCTGGAGCTTAATAAGAAAGCCTTTGAGCTGGGGCGGAGTGCGTAGTGTGAAGAGGGCAGGCTGCCTGACAATAGGGATAAGCCGGATGAAGGGATAACTCCGGCTTATCCCTATTATG
This sequence comes from uncultured Lachnospiraceae bacterium, assembly GCA_947175035.1. GTDB lineage: Bacteria > Bacillota > Clostridia > Lachnospirales > Lachnospiraceae > Acetatifactor. The sequence continues at coordinate 21,093 of CAMWLG010000051.1, forward strand.
ATATGGACTGCATAAATACAGAGTTAAATTTTTCGAGCTGATCATAGATAATTCCATGTCCGCTGTCGGATAAGGTGATCAGTTTTGAACCGCAGATACTTTTGTGTTGTATTTCTGCAAGCTCGTTGGGAACAATCACATCTTTATCCCCGTGTATGATATATGTGGGAACATGAACATATTCAAAATCTTTTCTACCGTCTTCATCGCGCAGAGCAATACCGCATTTTATTGTTCCGATTCCGGACGCGGATAAAGCGATGTCTCTGAACCAATCAACAACCGCATCCGGATGCGGACATGCAAAAAGCTGTCTGCTGAAATTCAGACATAGCTCGGGTCTGTCGATTTGAGCAAGATTGATCAGGTCATTGACTTCCTGAACTGTTTTCCCATATGGAAAGCCGGGACGTTGTGTAAAACATGGCGCGGCAGCAGAAAGCAGAATCAGCCTGCATACGCCGAATCCCCTGTGACGGCTCATATATCTTAATGCAATCGCCCCACCCATCGAAAAACCGGTTAAAATGAAATTTTTCAGACAGAGCTGTTGGACGATCTGATAGATATCATCGGACATTTGATTATAGGTATATCCGCATACAGGAGTATCCGATTTACCAAATCCTCTTAAATCCACGGCAACCACACGATACCCGCAATCAGTAAGCAGATTAATCTGATATTCAAAGATTTGATGGGACAGCGGCCATCCGTGGATGAGAAAAATGGTTTGCTTGGACTGAGGGTTATAGTGCGGGTTATAGTCGTACACGGCAAGTTTTGTGCCGTCATTTGATATGATGTAGTGCATAGATACCTCTGTAAATGGGATTTGGATATTATATGAGGGGAGGAGGGAAGAGGTTCATATATGTGGGGGTGTTTAAATGCTGCATTTTATATTTACTACCAGATTTTTGCGAATGGAATAAAAAGTCTTCAATTGGATTTGGAACAGGTAGAAAAGATGAAAATGGAGAAACAATTTTTGAGTATCCTGTTCTGGTTCTGCATCCAAGAAAAGATATTCCATCTTGGCATTGGGAAGCTCTTGGTTTAAGACCTGAATATGGTGACTATTGGAATCTCAAAGGAATTGGTTATGATGTAAGTGGTTTTGTTAAATCATAATAGGTGGGTGAGATTGCTTGAGATGGTCAAAGAAGTCTTAGGAAAAATGGTTCTGCTACATGGCTTGATTGGAGAGAATTTGAACCTGAGTGGATTCAGTTTAAATTTCAGAAAGAAGAATTTGATTTGGAAAAGCTGGAACGAATGGCAATTGATAATAATAAAATTTTATATAAAGAAATTTTTTGCTTGTAAAATCTAACAGTCTATGAAACTAACATTTTGTGAGAATGGAAATTTGATATTAAGACCAAGCGCACAGATAATGCAAGGGTAATATAGGTTATAGAAACTATAACTTTAGAGGAGAAAGTACAGAAGCAAATAAATGTAGGCAGGTAAAGAAATATTGGGATTTTGAAGGAAAACTATTAGATGCAAAGAAACAGAGTAGGAGTTTCCTATTCTGTTTCTTTTGCTCAGTTTGTTTGCGGTTGATTGGTGGTGATTATGTTTATTCATCAGAACCATCAGATTCAGATGTCCCATAACCACTATCATGATCTTCCATAATGTAATCATCACTAATAGTACCAAGGTCACCAGTTAAGACTGTACCGTCTTCCGTTGTTTCGGGCCCAAACATATATTATAGCCTCCTTTGTTAATTTACATAAATTGTATCATAAATAAAATATAATATCAATTAAAATATATAATAAAACATTAAAATTGAAAATTATTGTTTTATTTGTAAAGCATACAAAAGTAAAAAATAAAAAATCTGATTAATTAATATTTCTATTGGCATTAGTAAATATGTAACTTATAAAAATATCAACAGAGAAGAGCATGTATTACAAAAACAGAAAATATAGTTAATGAATGTATTAAAGATGGTATAAAATTTAAGTGTATCAATGAAAATTTTTTACCTACTAAAAAAGAAGGGTACATATGATTAAGATTCGTAAGGTAAATAATGTAGGTTATTCAAAATTAAATGATTGTGTTGTGATAACTTACGAAGATGATGGAAAAGATAAGTTCGCAGCTTGTAGAGAAAATTTGGTTGTAGAATGTGGTAATACGGTGGAAATATACAGAGATGATTGTGTTAATTATAAAGGTTTAAGTGCGATGGAATTGAAAGTTGTATAAATTACGTATTGATGAAAAGTTGATTTTAATTTATGAAAGAAGGTGATAATGATAAATCAATTTTATTGATAATATGTATTCGGATGTTTAGATATTTAAATAGCATACATTAAAAATATGCTCTGGCTTCGGTGGAGCTTTTTTTATGGAAAAAAGATGTAGAAGGCGATATAATATATAAAGATTGGAGGTTCGGTTTATGACTTTTGATGAATATAGAATTAATTATTGGAGAATGTTTTTGGTACTGGAAAAAGAACTTGTAGAAGCGCTGGATTATGTTGAATTAAATACAAATAACTATGCAACTACTTCTATTGTTTTTTCAAAACTATTATTAAGTGTAGGGTCTGAAATAGATAATGTTTTTAGAGAATGTTTAGGGGGGGCAGGAAGAACTAATATTGAAGATTATTATAATTTTATAATTAATAAGTATCCTGCGATAATTAATCAGCAGGTGAAAGTGAATGATACAACTATTATTCTTAAGCCGTACGATGGATGGAATGGAAGTCAACCAGCGCAGTCATTGATTTTTTGGCAGAAGTATAATGAACTTAAGCATGATATAGTTTTAAATGCACAGAATGCGTCCTTAGAAAATGTTCTGAATGCCATGGCGGGTCTTTTTATAATAGAACTGTATCGTTTTGACGATATATACAGAACTCAGGCAGATACCTTTGAGAATATGCCGGAACAGGAATCAAAACTGTTTGTTTTATGTTCGTGGGAACAAAAAATGAGAACTTCAAAAGTGAAATTGGATTATTCACTATACGATGAAGAAAGTGGAACGTATGATTTTCAAGTGTGACCAACGAAGAAAGGAAAACATTATATGAGTTTAGAAAAAAGCTAGGCGAAACAGCATTAGATTTAGCAAAAAATGAAAATGTTCAGAATAAGGCAGCGGATTTATTGGGGATGCTTTTGCCGTATGTGGCTATAAAAAAGAAAGCAGTGGATTTGTATATATAAGAAATCGAAAATTCTGATTTATCAACTGATGCAAAAGTGATTTCACTATTGAATGCTAAGAAAACACTTAAAAACTAAAAAATCAGAAAGATATTGCGGAAATAGCAAAAGAAAAAGCTAAAGAAGGTACAGACTTTTCGGAGAAGTCGGGAGTTAGTGAAGAATGGTTTGATAGGTTTAAGGAATCAGCGTCGTTTGTTTCATCTGAAGAAATGCAATTGGTATGGGGAAAAATGGGACAAATGAAGGGGGGCTTTGCCTGGCCACTATGGTAAGATTATGTTTGACGGAAGTAAAATTAATAAATGTAGTAGTCAATAGTAGCTGAGCAGTTTTATTTGAAACCCCTTTAACGAAACCGTTTTTTATAATGGTTCAGTTGTCAAGACAAAAATTTGGACAATCCTAAATATATGAGGAGGTACATATGCCAGAGTTAGGGAAAATTGAACGAGTAGAAGACTTGCGCAAAATATGGCCAAATGAGGCGAGGGATTTTACGGTATGGCTTGCCCAGGATGAGAATCTTACTATGCTTGGAGAGACGGTCGGGATTGATATTGATCTCGAAGAACGGGAGTCTCCTGTTGGAAGTTTCTCAGTTGATCTTTTTGCAACAGAAGAAGGAACCGGCAGGAAGATCATCATTGAAAATCAACTGGAAGATACAAACCATGACCATCTGGGAAAGATAATAACATATGCTGCTGGGAAGGAGGCATCTGTTATCATTTGGATTGTTAAACGCGCTCGAGATGAACATCGGCAAGCAGTGGAATGGCTCAATCAGCACACGGATGAGAATATGGGGTTCTTTCTGCTTGAAATTGAATTGTGGAAAATCAACGGTTCTGTCCCTGCACCTCGCTTTAATATAGTGGAACGGCCTAATGATTGGGCGAAAGCAATTAAAGCTTCTGAGGGACTGTCAGATACAAAGAAGACTAATCTTGAATATTGGGAGGCATTCAAGAAGTACGCATTCAATAAGACGGAGTTTAAAAAAATATTTAGTGAAAGAAAGGCATATCCACAAGGGTGGTATGATCTCTCGGTAGGAAACAGACATTGTCATATTACATTAACTGCCACAATGACAAAAAATCGTCTTGCGGCTCAGATATATATCAGTAAAAATAAGGATTTGTATAACCATTTTTTAGAGCAGAAAGCAGCCATCGAAGAGTTTTTGGGTGAGGAAATTACATGGCATGAGGCTTCTATAGATGCGGTGTTTGGATATGACACGTATAATGCTGATTTTAATACTGATAATTGGGATAAATACTTTGAGTGGTATTGTGA
>CAMWLG010000052.1 GCA_947175035.1 uncultured Lachnospiraceae bacterium
CCAATGGAAAGTCTGATTTACATGCATATGACCAAAAAGCCAGTGTTTATAATCAGTTGTCTGCTTAATCTCTTGTAAATAATCTATTAGTCTATCTCTCTGACACTGTCCGGAACCACCCTCCATTTGTCTAAGTAATGAAGTATAAGGACTATGAGTGAGAATGTAATCTACTTGATTATTCTGCTTTGCAAGATTATTCAATCCCTCTTTCATCTCTTCTTCACTTGGAAGTTCTCTTTCCCACCAACTCATATGATTGATTCTATATAATGCAAATGGAGCTTTATCTAATCTTTTCTTCTTTTCTTTGAAGTCTGGAGCATCAGGTTCCAAAATACCGTCAGATATATCATGGCTGCTTGCACCGCCAAAGGCAAAGAACGACTGATCTTCTATGTGGAAAACCTGACCTCTCATAAGATGGATCACTGATGGTCTGATAAAATGCACTTTGCCGCCATGCCATTCTTCTACAGGATAATTATCAAGTCTATCAAAATTTTCATGATTGCCATCAATAAATACTGTCGTAAATGACTTCTTTTCCAGCCAGTCAAGCCAATACTTCTCAGTTTTGTTTTCCCCTCTATAATCCCATACAAGACCAAAATCGCCAAGAATAATCACTGTATCATCTTTTGTCATCTCTTTTTGTTCTGGGAAGATATCTGAAGAAAATCTCTGGGGATTCCCATGTATGTCACCTGTGACCCAAACACTCATAATTCATCACCTCTTATTTGTCGCGTTTTCTAATTTTACCACAATTCTATTCATCTTGACTACTGGTTTATATGCTAGGGATTAGGTTAAAATAGGTTAAGATTATGAGTATTTTAAGAGAAGCACTGTGATATGTCCGCTGTACGCCGCTTTTCCATTGTCGTACAGCGGTAGATTTTTCATGATATTTCCATAATAAATCTGTGATTACAATTCATTGATCGTTGCAGTAATCGCCATATTACGAATCCGTTTTGCCGGAGCATATACCGCCACAGCACAAGAAACAGCTACGAGTATTAGTATTACTGCAATCGGCACAAGTGGGAACATCCAAGGCTCGCCAAAGTGCGATGTCACCAATGTTTCAAACAACTTCTTATTAATCGGCAGTCCCGCTATCATTCCAATCATGCAGCCAAGCCCAGCATAAGTAATGGCTTCGGCGGTGATCATCTTTGTAAGCTGCTTTCCGCCCATGCCAATAGCGCGCATTGTGCCGCACTGCTTGATTTTTGCCGATACACTCATGGAAATACTGTTCATGATATTAAATACGGTAATCATAGCTATAATCGCCAAAAATCCATATACCAAAATATTAAACAGCCAATAGGTACTTCTGTTCTGTCGATTACTTTCACGATAATCTACAAGGGAATGTTCACCTGCCAAATCACGAAGAGATGTTACATCATTTTCCGTTGCGTCCTTTGTCAGTTTCATACTTAAAATAGTATAATCGCTTTTTCCCGTCAGCCGTGTAAATGTTTCCTCGGAACAGACAACGGTAGCTTTACCGTCCGACCATATACCCGTTGACAGTTCGCCCGCAATTTCAATTTCCTCATTTCCTATTTGTATTTTATCGCCTTTTCTCAAAGTGCTTGTTTTGTTATGAATTGTGAAAGCATAGTTGCTGTCGCCCAAAATCTTTGATAAATCTCCATCTATCAAAGCGTTGTTTTCCGACCAATTCATCATATACATATCATATGAAATCAAGTCAACCTCGTCCGTTCTGTCCGATATTACGGGCGTGTGTAGCTGAAACATACTGCCGTAAACACTTTTTATGCCCTGCCGACCATAAATTTCATGATATAGTCCTCTGTCGATTGAACACTGTCCGTCTATACTTGTGATAGACAAATCAGGCGTATAACCCCGCAGCGATGGCATGGCGTGTTCTATAAATCCGAGAAATGACGAAAAGCTAAGAAACATAATAATACTGACCGCAAATGAAAGCGTCATAAGTATCAGATTTTTCTTTGATGCGATTGCATAATTGATACCAAGTGCCGTTTCTATTTTTCCAAAACCTATATTAATTTTATGACGGATATTTTTGGTGTTGTACGCATTACCCGATACCGCCGCAACAGGTGAAACTCGTGCCGCATGTTGTGCGGGGGACTGCGCCGCAATCAGCACAGTAACAATTCCCACAATCATTCCGCATCCAATGCCTACCGCACTCACTCCGAAAATAGGAATGTTAGAAAATTCACCGCCAATTAAAAATCGCATAAGAGCGCACAGCCCCCAAGTCACTGCAATCGCAATGACTACTCCCATAGGAATAGCACTCTTGCACCAGTTCAGGGCTTCAAGCCGGACTAATCGTACTATTTGCTGCTTACTTGCGCCTGTGCAGCGCAGCATACCAAAAAACTTAGTCCGCTCTGACACATTGCTGTTCATACTGCTTGAAATCATAAGCACTCCGGCAATCAGGACAAGCAGAAACAGAAATGCCGCAATTCCGTATAGTCCCATGAGATACGAATTACTGCTAAAGCCCTCCATTCCCAAAACGCCGGCGTTTTCCGCAATATGATCCTCTGTAAGTCCGTATTTCTCTTTTATGTTCGCAATCGCCTTTTTCATGTTTGTGTGCGGCTTGAATTGAATATAATATTCGGGATAGGAGTCATTGCTTCCTGTGATACTGCACACTTGTTGAAAACTTTCACTATTCATAAACGCAACAACAGCATCATAAAACACAGCTGACTCGTCATATTTGAAACCTGACACGGTATAATCCATATCTCCGGCAGGAGTGTTAATTGTAATATTTTCGCCTATACTAATACCGAGAACATCACGAGCATTTGATGTGAGCATTACCTCCTGCGTATTTTGAGGGAAGTGCCCCTCAAATTCAGAAGTCAGAATATCAGTAATATATTTTTCTTCTGCTCCTACAATCGCCATTCTCTTCCCATTGATATAATAATCTTTGTCTATTTTATAGTTGATAGCGTCATACCAGGACGAAGCGGCAACCTTCGGCTCACTGCATATTTGCTCTGCGGTATTTTTGTCCACATCATGGAGCTTGATATGCCAATTTCCGTGTTTGATGATCATGTTCGCTTTTTCTGCTCTGACTGCCATATCTGCCATAGAAAATACTGCGGTTACAAGAAATACTGCAAGTACAATACAAATAATGGTCATACGATTTTGTTTTTTGTGAACCTTTGCGGAAATAGGAATCAGACTGAGATAACTTTTCATTCGCGGCACCTCCCCAAATCGGTCAGTACCCCATCCGACACATTCAAAACCCTGTCCGCGGTCTGCGCGATACTGCGGTTATGGGTAATCATGATAATGGTCTGCTCATATTTTTTTGACGCCTCTTTCAGCAGGGCAATGACTTCACTGCTGTTCTTCGTATCCAGATTTCCTGTGGGTTCATCGGCAAGGATCAGCGAGGGACGGGTGAGCAGCGCGCGCCCGATTGCCACACGCTGCTGCTGTCCTCCGGACAACTGGCTGGGCAGGTGATTGCGCCGTTCTTTCAGATTCAGTACCCCAAGCAGTTCCTCCAAATAGTTTCTATCAGGCTTCTGGTAGTCAAGCAGCACCGGAAAGATGATATTCTGCTCCACAGTGAGTTCGGGAATCAGGTTAAATGCCTGAAAGATAAAGCCTATATTTCTCCGTCTGAAAATGGTAAGCTGGCGGTCGTTCATAGAATAAATATCCTTGCCGCCAATCATCACTTTGCCGGAAGTAGGCATGTCCAGTGCGCCTATCATGTTAAGGAGCGTGCTTTTACCCGAACCGGATTCTCCCACAATGGCGACATACTCTCCTTTGGGGACAGAAAAGCTGACATTCTTCAATGCCTCCACAGCGGCTTCGCCGCTCCCGTAGGTCTTGCAGATCTTATTGACTTCTAATAAATTCATTGTGTAAACACCTCTTTCTTTTTTTCTTAATATAACAGAGGAATCCTACACCCATATTACAATTATCCTACAATTTTGTAGGAATCTGTTTGTAACAGTTCAGCCATGAGATAATTTGTAAGCTGTGCGTGGGTGCTCGCACACAAAGCACTGCTTATAAATTATTTCATGAGCGGAGCGCCCTCAAATGAAATAAAAGGTGAGTCGCGAAGCGGCGACGGCTGCGCAGCAGACGCTTTTATGAATGTGAGGGCTGAACTGTTACATCTGTTTTGTTAAATCAGGAAATTCATTGTGAAAGAGGTTCCGCCGCCCAATGTGCTGTCTACTTCGATGGTTCCGTTATGGGCTTCCACAATCGCCTTCGCCAGTGGCAGCCCAAGACCAATGCCCTGTGTATCTTTCGAATAACGGCTTCTGTAGAACCGTTTGAAAATATGGTGCAAATCCTCCGGATAGATGCCACTGCCATTATCCTTTACAGTGATTTGGACAATCGAAGCAAACTCCTGCCATTCCACTCGGATACAGCCGCCCTGTTCTGTATGATCGAGGGCATTTTTCACAAGATTGCCGATTGCTTCGATGAGCCAATTCCGGTCACATAAAAATGTGGTTTCCTCGCTGCCCGACAGACAGATTTCTTTTCCTTCCTGTTCCGTCCGAAACAAAAAATGCTTTTTTACACTTTCCGCAATCTCCGATACATTTTCCGGAGATTTTTCCAACACAATTGCGCCTGCATCCAGTTTTGTAATTTTCAAGAGGTTCTGCACCAGTCCTTCTATCCGGTCGAGCTCCTGCTCGGAGAGCTGGGAGAATTCCTGAATCGCCGGTAGTTCCTTCGCCTCGTCCTGTATCAGCCCGAGATAAATATTGAGGGCGGCAAGCGGCGTCTTTAACTGGTGTGAAATATCAGATATTGTATTTCTCAAAAATCTCTTTGCGTTTTTTTCATTCTCGGCATGGGCGTTTAAGATCGCAACCAAAGAATTTACTTCATGGAACAGCCTGTATAATTCGCCTTCATCATTACATTCAATCGTGACCTCTTGATTGCCGGATAGATATTCTGTAATCTGCGCTATGGCACTCTCCATGATTTTATGCTGTTCCCTGAAATACCCGTAACAGAGTGCCAGTATTGCGACACTCATCAGCAAAAAGCAAATCATTGTGTATACTGCCGCATTTCTGACTTCAAAACCCGTAAGCAACGCCGCAATCAATGTAAAAGCCAAAATACACAACAAAATACTGCCAAAGAGCAGTTTGATTTTTCGGTTTACCAATATTTTCATTCCGCACCTCAATCCGTAGTGTTCCATTTATACCCCATGCCGCGGACAGTGACAATCCGTTTCGGTTCTCCCGGATTGTCCTCGATTTTTGTACGAAGCCTGCGGATATACACGGTAAGGGAATTGTTGTCTATATAGCTTTCATCGCAATCCCACAATCTGCTTAGAATCTGCTCAGAAGAAAGTATCCGGTCAGGATTTTCCATAAACAGGCACAGCAGCTTATATTCACTTGCCGTCAGCTCGACCAGCTCGCCTCTTTTATATACCTCACCTTTTAAAAGCCGGATATTGATACCGCCTGAACTCAATTCTGTATTGGCGGTGCTGAAATTTTCACTCCTGCGGAGCAGGGCGTTGATTCTCGAGAGGAACACTGCCAGCTTGAACGGTTTTGTAATATAATCGTCGCCCCCAATGTCAAGCCCCATGATAATATCTGTCTCTTCATCAGCAGCAGTCAGAAACATGATAGGTACTTTTGAGGTCTGCCGTATCTTTTTGCAGAAATCAAAGCCGGAGCCGTCAGGAAGCGACACGTCCAAAATCACCAAATCATATTTTCCATCTGCCCATAATGCGTCTGCTTCCAGTGTGGTACGGGCAATCACGATCTCATATCCCTGCTTTTTCATGGCAAAAGAAAGCCCGTTGATCAAGCTTAAATCATCTTCCAGTAAAAATAGTCGTTTCATTTGCCGTCGCCTTCCTTTCTCCCCTTCTAGGTATACGTCCTTCCCCAAACAGTTAGCAGTTATAATTATATGCGTCCACCTGAATAGTTGCAAGTGTTTAACACAAGCATTGTGGAAATCAATTTTAAGCAATTTAAATTGATAGATGAATAGACTTTGTACTCTGGTTGTGATATACTAAAGTCAATAGATACACAAATCAAAATAAAGGCGGTGATATAATGGCATTGACAAATGCAGATCTAAAGTCCATCGAATCAATGTTAGAACCCATAAAGCGAGATATAAGAAGCATACAGTTGACACTTGAAAACGAAACCAACCACAATATCAAATTAATTGCAGAGGGGCATCTTGATTTAAGTCAAAAACTGGATGATTCATTAAAAATTGATAATTAAATAGAACGCATTGAAAGCATAATATAAATTGCACACCACCAGTAAAAAACAAGAGCGTGACCAATAAAATGGCTACACTCTGTTAAATTTATGATATAATAAAGGCTATGGGTGAGAGATGCTCTTATATTCAATCTGTCGGAATACGTAAGTATTCATGAATATGATCCCATATTTTTCTGGTGCCGCTTCCCATCATTTCCATTGCCCTCTCGTAGGTTTTTTTCTCATCCCACAATATTTCCAACAAGGTAACCTCCAATAAATTCCGCGTTTCCTCATCGCCTTGTACAGCAAAATCTTCATACATGAGGAAGATTCTTTTCAACAGCTCATCCTCCAGATAGCCTTCCCGCTTTAACCTCTCCACCACCTTGGGATTTAATACATTTCCAAAGATACAGTGCGGAAGGAACTCTTCTAAAAATTGCTCTTCCATCACAATTTCATTTTCGTACTCTGGTACGATATCAATCAAAAATTGGGCATCCAATTCCTCATATTTTATCATAGGATTAGCCTCCCATTTTTCCTGCTCCGTATATCCCTTAGAATCGTTTTGATCCACTTCCGCCGTCTACTCCGGATACTCTATCTTATCTACCACTTCATACCGGGATTTATATTTTTCTGACATCTCTCTGGCATATTCCTCTGCATATGAGTCTACTTCCACAATAAAGGTAACTTTTTCCATACCATACCGTACCATTTTATTTTCGGTATAAAAATCTGTTTTTATTGTATCAACACTTGTAGGAATATATATTTTTATCTCGTCCACATCATCCACCTTATATAGAGACATAATCGGAGTTTCTATAATCTGAACGCTTGGCCTAATATATATATTTCTTGCACTTTTATGTCCGGAAGCATCACATACTCTGACTACTCGTACCCCGTCTGGAGTAATGACGGTTTCCTCATCCGGAAATTTAATCAGAATGTTCTGTCCTACCGTCAGATAGCCCTCCTGTGCTTCAAACCACTTCGTTTCTTCAAATGCACACTCTCCAACATATGATACATTGGAAGGTATCTCTACACTCTCAACATCAGCTCTTAAAAAAGCACTATGTCCAATATATTCCAGATGTTCACTTAAACTGATCTCCCCAATGCCTTCCGCACTTGCAAAAGCCCATCTGTCAATCACTTTTAAGTTATCTGAAAACGGAAAGGGTGTTTTAAAGCTGCATCCTGCAAATGCGCTATGTCCAATCTTTTCAATATTTCTTGCCCCCGTAATCGTTAAATCCCTGCACCTCTCAAATGCCGAAGCATCAATAACCGTTACCGTATCCGGTATATGAACCTGATATTCTGGCAGGGGATACCGCGTATCGTCCCAAGTAAAACATACGGCTCCTATCTGGGTTACTTTTCTTCCCCATACTTTTTCAGGGATATTTACTACTGGGTCATCCCCTGTATACCTGAAATATTCTAATGTCCCGTCCTCCAGTTTGGTATATACTGCCCGTCTGGTATATATATAATCCGGATTCTTGTTTATCGCTTTATAGACCAAATAAATTCCTCCCAGTATACCCACGCATAGAAGTACAATTATAATTCTAGTAATTTTTTTCATTGTTTGCCCTCTTTAAAAAAATCTTTAATTTCAAAAATCACAAAGAAACTGAACCGTCATATCCATCCTACATAAAATACTTGCCTTTTTCCAAATAAAACTTTTGCTCTCTCTCGAAAAGTTCGATCAGCTTATTCAGTTTCTCTTCTCTATATTCTTTCAATGCGTCCAGGTACTCGTTTCTATTCACATCCTCAACCACAACTGGCACGATTCCATTTTTCAAACATTCTCTAAAAAGAATTAATCTGCCTGTCCTGCCATTGCCATCCTGGAACGGGTGAATACTCTCATATCTTGCATGAAATTCAGCTATTACGGAAATATTTACTTTCTGATTGTCATACCACTCCATTAATAAATCCATTTCCCGTACAACATTCTCTGGTCTTACGGTTTGGTACATACCAATCATATTGGGACGCTGCTTGTACTCTCCTATTGCATATCCATTGGCACGATCCTCAAATACTCCGGACTTTAATTCATAATGAAACTGCTTTATCAGTTCCTGTGTCAACGGATTATCCAAGGTGTCCAACATCTTATTAAACATGAGAAAATGACCGTTCATCTCCTCAACGTCTTTAGCTCTGTAATAATCATCTGATTTTGGCAAGGTTCCATTGTCAAATAAAGATGCTGTCTGTTCCTCGGTAAGCGTACTTCCTTCAATTTTATTTGAATTGTAAGCAAGTAAACGCTGTGTGTATGCATACACACCTGATCTGTCAAATTTTTGTCTTTCTACTTTAAATCGTTCCAAAAGAAAATCTAAAAATGCTTTGTTGTTAGATTGGCTCATTCCTCAACCTCCACTTAAAACTAGAATTGAAATGTTTTCTTAATCTATACCCTCATGCATCCTCACAAATACTTTTTAATGCCCCGTAACCAGATTTTCATTGTCCATTTTTGTGGCAGTAGTTTTACATTGAAATGCTGGCACTTTACATAGAAAGAGCAGATTGACATATCCCTGCCCTTTTTGGCATCTTGTAAGGCTTTCTTCACAACTCTTTCAGGCGTAACAATTCCTGGGAAATTCACTGCTTTCCCCTTGATCTCCTTTGGCAGCATGTCCGTATCCACCCAGCTTGGACAAACTGCGGTTACTGTGATTCCATAAGGTTTCAGCTCTTCATTAAGCGCCCGTGAATAGCTGCGCACAAAGGCCTTTGTGGCGGCATATAAATTGATATAGGGCACAGGCTGAAACGCGGAAGCAGAAGAAAGATTCAGTATCTTTGCCCCTTTTTCCATAAACGGAATACAGAGGTTAATAAGGACAGCCGGAGCCTTACAGTTTAAGTCGATTGTCTGCTCTATTTCTGAAAATGAAAACTCTTTTGAAGGTGCCATTTTTGCGATTCCGGCATTGTTTACTAACCATAATACAGATACGTTTTGCATTTTCAGCAAATCGGAAAAAGATAACAAATCTGCCTGTTTTGTCAAATCTTTACATATAGGCACTATTTTCCCGCCCAATTCATTTTTCAGCGCAAGAAGCCGCTGCTCGTTTCTTCCGACTATCCAAATTTCATCAAGATTTTCCTTTGCCAGTTCCCGCACAAACACCTGTCCTATACCGCCGGAACTCCCTGTGACAATCGCAATTTTTTTCATATTACTGTACCCCCCATAACCAACATTGTATGAATTTCGTTTATCCTGATTACCTCTTCCAGCATATAATTAATACCCAAAAATATTTCTTTGAATTCTTCTATTGTTCGTTGCTTACCACCCATACACTCTATGGCCAATCTTAATCCGTGCAATATGACCTCTTTCGGTTCATAGTCATTTTTCAAAATATCCTCTATGATTACAAATTTTGTATGAGCATTACAATATTTCATGCAATTCTTTAATATTTCACCACACCTGACATCATCAAAATCGTGCAGCAAATTCATCATTAGAATATAGTCATAATTTTGACTCGGCACCTCCAATTCAAATACATTTCCCTCTATAAAAGATACATTTGTGCCGTATAACTCTTTAAACTCTTTGCCTATTTTGCAAGGAATTCTTGTATCCAGGACAAAATAGGAACAATCCTCATATCTTGATAGGAAAGCCGCTCCCAACCCTCCGCTATTCCCCCCTAATTCTAATACTGTTTTGTCTGTGAAATCTAAATACTTAGCTATCTCTTTGCCGCTTTCATATGTGATTGAGAAATTGCATCGTGAATAAATCTCATACTCTAAATCATTAATTCTATCAAAAAAGAAACCCGGCTCTTCAACTGATTTTGCATACAGATCTTCATATTTCTTTATTTGATTGTTACTGTTTAAATCCTCTAGAATACGTTTATGTTTTATGCTGTGTTCATCAGTCAGAACATAGCTCTTGCCATCAAAATCAATCATATTGTTGACAACCAATATTCTCATTGTTGCCTTATATATACTTTCATTGATTTTCAATTCTCTAAACGCCTGAGTACTTAACTGCAATGCCCCTTCATGCTGAACATGACAAATGAATTTCTGAAAGAAATATACGGCTTCAGCTAAATAATTTATGTAGTCCATTAATATTTAACCTTTCTGTGTTCGTACAATATGCACTTTCTCAATCTTTTCCGCTTTCATAATATCATTATTCATCAAGCATTATCGTCCCTTTTTTTGCTTTCGCTTTCAGTCTCGCCATCTGCTCTCTCTCAATCTCCTGAATACTTTTCTCTGGTTTTGGCAAATCCTCTGGCATCGTTCCTCCGATTTTCTCAATTGCCGTACGTACTTCTTTTCCAACATTATAATGAACGCTTGTCGCCACATCAGCACCCTGTATGCTATCCTTTCGCAGTTTCTCCTCTGTCTGGGAAATCCGGAAAAGATTGGCAATAAGCTCTGTACTTCCCATATAATCAAGAATCTTCTGTCCAACTTGAAGTTCTTTTCTTGCATGAATATCTTCTACATCCAGTCCACCATAAAGTCCCATGTATCCAGCATTTTGAAATATAGCAAACTCCTCATTGGTAATAACTCCAGCATCATGCGCCGTTTCCGCCAAAAGCTGGTTCCACTGTTTAATGTCCCCACGAACAACAAGACGCCTTCTATCCTCATCCAACTGATTAAAATGATCCGCAACTTCCTGCCGATACGTCTGTATGGCAAAATATGTCTGTCCTAAAGCAATTACTTCTTTTCTTGGATCTCCGTTTTGAACAATCAAATAGCAGGCATACCTTGATAATTCATAATCTTTTATCGGCTTGTTGGTTGCACCGGCATCTACGATTTTGCTGACCTCAGCAAAATCGTCAAATATATTATGTCCACTGTTTTCACAGGCAATCATTGCTCTTTCGATGACCTTGTTAAAATTTCTCCACTGTGTATATTCCAAAGCATCTGCCAACTCTCGAGCACTCCAAAACTCCGAACCATCTTCTCTAATATGCTTAATATTCTCAAATTTCTTATATTCTTTTGCATTCAATTCTATCATACAATCAACACCCCCGTTAATAGTGATTCCTAAATTGCCATAAATCCTTATACACTTCACTTTAATTGTCCTCTGATTGTGTAGTATATACACCAAAAGCTCTTGACCGCAGTCAAGAGCTTTTTATAATTCTATAAAGCGGTTCTCTTTTCTTCAGCTTGTGCCTATTCGGTGTAAGTGAACCAGAACTTACGGAAGAACCTCCACTTATGAATCCGAAAAATCATAAGCTTCTTTGGTTAATCTTATTATATGCAATAACTAATATAAAATCAATAGTTACCCCAAAAATTTTTATTCAGCAATTTTTATTCTTATGTTACAACTATAAATGGTGGATGTCCCGTATCTACATTCTGTATTTCACTTGGTCTTCTAAACCTTAAACTGTGTCTTTGTTCAATAACCTTAATTACTTATTGGCTCCATAAAATCTGTAACATACTCCTTTAAGTCATCCTCAAGCTTATCTTTAATCTTAATAACTCTTTCCCAATTTACATCTTTAGAAAGACCGTAATAAGATATAGCATCACAAAACATATTCAGTATTTCTTCTCTTGTATCATATTTTACAGACAGAAAATCAATTTTAATTAATTCATTGACTAAACAAAAAATTTGCTCACTATTATACCCTCTAAAAAGCACCCTATCATCAATTTCCTGTACTATTTTTACCAAATCAGTTTCCGTATTACAATTTTTCAGTCTTTCCAGTTCTTTTAATTCCATCTATTTTTCCTCTTCCTTAAGAATTCTATTTCCCATTTGGAAGTTACATCGGTTTTAGATTTTTATTGAGCCTGTCCACCATCCAAGCGATTCGCTTTTCCCGTCCGGCATCTGTCTTTGCGTCAAAATACGCTCGCGTGTAGGTTTTCTTTACCGATAAAGACATAGCCTGAAAATTTGTGTAGGCGGGCTCATATTCTTCCAGCAGTGCGGAAAGTTGAGCAATCTGCTCCTCTGTAACCTCCATGGATTTTGGAGCGTCCCACTGGCCGTTTTTATGGGCTTCCTCTATTTTCTTTCTGCCAAAGTCGGTCATAAGTCCCCGTTCTTCAAGACTTGCCACCAATGCCTTGTTTTTCTCTGACCACTTGCTATTCTCTCTTCGCATAGAAAAATATTTTTTATAGGTTTTATCGTCAATGCTTTGCATCTGTCCGTCAATCCATCCAAAACAGAGCGCTTCTTCCAGCGCTTCTCCTGCTTTGATCGTTTTCGGCCCGCCGGCTTTGCCAAATAAAAGCCAAACGCCGTCATTTGACATGCAATGCTCATCAAGCCATTTCCTAAATTCTTCTCTGTTGGCAAATTCCATAATATCGCTCATTATGTGCACACCCTCCTAATCCACATTATACTGCGTCCGCTCAAGCTGCGTAAGTTCCACATCACCAAACTGTGTCCGCGCCTCGTCCAGAAGCATATCCAGCGTCATATATGGGAAACGGTATAATGTGCGATAATTTTTGGAAAATACCGCACCCTGCTTAGGCAGATAGGCAAGCCCTCTGTCCACCTGCGCCACTCTCTCATAGCTCTCTCCGTCCAGAATAACCATATTCGTCGTGGTCACCAGACTGATAGCCCCCGATTCCTCATCCACACTTGCCCGCTTGATCTCGTAATACTGCACTGGGGCAATATGAGAAAAGCACTGCTTTTGCAGATCATAGACCCTGAAGTAATAGTCGTCCCCCTGCATCATCACACTGTTTCCATCCCCTGAGAATCGAATAAATCTGCTGTAAGCGTTGGCAAAGGGAATCGTCGTCACCATCTCCCGCTTTTCCACATCGAGGACGCGCAGATTGCCGTCTGCGCAGGCCGCGGCCAGCAGTCTGCCGTCAGCGCATAATGCCATCGCACTTTGCGCCTCCACTCCCTGCACCAATCGACCGCCGTCCATATCAAGAGGCTCCACACTGCCGGAAGACACGTCAACCATGCACAGTCCGCTGTCCTTTAAATTACAGTACATTTTTCTGCCATCCCCTGAAAGAATACCACAATTGATGTATTCTCCCACATCACCGGAGTACAATTGTTTCCTCTGCTGCAAATCCACTACATAATAGTCCCTCATGTCATACAGGAGCGCCAGTGACCCGTTCCAATCACACTCAAAGGAGGATCTCCCATCCATATCTATCTTCATTTGCTCCGTTTGAGCTGTTTCCACATCATAAATAGTAAACACACCCCTTGTGTCAATGTAGACATAATGCGTTTCATCCAGAAATCCCGAGGCCGCATGATATCCTTGTTCCTCCGCGCAGATCCACTCACCCACAGGAGAATCATCCTCCGTACGGTAAAAACAGATCGTCTCCTGCTGGAATAGCTCCGAAATGCTAACTGCATAATAGGTCTCCTCCGGAGAGTAAACTACATCCTGCACAGTATTATCAACGGACAGGATTTCTTTTCTGCCATAGCCCTCGTGGTATTTCATCACGGTAAGCACAGGAGACGCATAGGCCCTTACCACCAACACACCGTTCTTAATGCTCATGTCCAACACATTCTTGCCTGTTTCAATCCCCAGAGTGGTATAATTGATGCCTCTGCTCATATCTGCAATGTCGATTGTTCCGTTACTTTCCGCCAGATATCCGTAGCAGGAATTTGTTGCCACCCTGAAGGCTTTGATTCCACCTGTGACCTTTATCTGAGCCGCCAGCTCTCCCGTGGCAGCGTCCCATGTATATGCGCTCTGATCTATGGACAGCAGCACCTGATCGTAGACAATTCCCGTCTCCTTATCCTGATACTTTCTGCACTGCAATTTTGCTCCGGCAGTATCCAGACCCAGAACCTGATACTCAAATTCCTGCATCCAAATTCGCTCGCCGCTCTCACAGTCTATTTTTTCCACAAAGCCCGTATTCAAGTCCCCAATGGAGTTTTTCTGAGAGTCGAATCTATTGATGCTGACCGCAATCAATCCCCCGTCTGCGCTGAAACCGACCTCGGACACATAGGAGGCCTCCACTGCATAGTCCTTCCAGGTTTTTTCGTCAAAATCATACACTGTGACCCTGCCGCCTATATCCCCCTCAGAGCTGTGGGACACAGCAAACTTTGATTTATCATCGCTAAAGGCATAGGCACTGCCGTAGGCACTCTCCTGCCCATTCTCCATACTTGCCAGCTTTTTTCCTGTGGTAATGTCATAAAAATCGACAGCACTGTTGGAGATACAGGTGATTATGCCCGCCTCCGCATCCATCTCACAATATACCAGGTAGGCGTCTGTTTCTACCTGCCACTCTGTATCACCTGTAAAAGTAACGCTCCGTATCTCATCTTTGTCACAGATCAGAATATGCTCCCCATACACTATGCTGCGGATTGGAGGGACAAGATAACCGTTTTCATTAAATTTCGGCGCAAGTTTTGCCAGAAGTGCACCATCCTCCACATTCCACACATAGATTGTTCCCCCCTGATCAATGGACAGAATCCTCTCCCCCGTATCGTCAAAGGCAAACTCCCGCACCGACAGATCATGCTTAAGACTCCTGTCCATGCCTATAGAATTTCCCATATCATAGCAACATAACGCTGCACTCAGGGCATACTGTGCGCTGGCAACATAGGGTCTGTCCTCCTCTTGGGTGGGCAGCGCCTCCATGGCCACCAATGCGGCCGTCTGCCTGTCCCCCTCCTCCAGGAGACTCAGGGAGGTGGATGCCAGATATTTTGACTGGTTGACCTGCTTTTGCCTGTAGTTCTCCCGAATCATAGCCGTGTTGTAGGCGCTGTACACTCCGAATAGTACCCCCGCCACTGCCACGGCAGACGCCGCAAACATCACTTTCTTCATGCGACGCTCCCTGTGGCGCTGCCGCAGGTCATCATAGCTGCAATGGAGGAGCGGCGCTGCCAGACGAATCAGTTCCGTCCTCAGCTTACGATTCATCTCCCGTTTGGTCGCGCCTCTCACGTCCGCCGCCAACGGTTCCACGGGATTCCCCTCCTCGTCCACCTGTATCTTCTCCGGAAAGGCATCCTGCGGCTCACCCTCCACTAAGATGGCAAGAATACGCTCCCTGCCATGGAGGCTGATAAACGTGTCGATTTCTTTTTGAACCCAAGTAGACTCCGGCGTTCTGGGCGAACAGACGACAATCAGATACTCCGACTCTTCCAGGGCCGTTCTGATATTGTCCCCCAGATCGCTGCCAATGGGCAGCTCCTCCTGATCCCGAAACACACGCTCTATTTTCTTTTTTCCTGATTTTGAGGTCACGCCTCTGGGCACCTTTAAGGTTTCCAGTCCCTTATGAACCTTTTTTGCTATGTACATATCCGGTTCGGTATGGCGGTAACTGATAAATGCATCATATTTCATTGTAATGGCACTCCTATGTTTCAAATCAATCATTTGTCTTTTATATTTTACACATAAAAGTGCTTGCATTCAAGTCTATCCTGTGATAGGATATAAAACATCAAATTGAAGGGATAATTTCTATGAGCACATTTTTCACAAACAGCTTAAGACGCAGAGAGGAAAGACGTAAGCTCTTGTAACCATTGTTTTCCGCATGGTTGCAAGAGATGTACGTCTTGTTTCCGTGCGGTTGCTGTTTATGGAATCATAGATACAGAACCGTAACAGATTTAGCACATAGCTAATTTCGTTGCGGTTCTTTTTTTTATCCAAATAATAAAACAGACGGAGGTCAACATGAAAACAGAGATTTGTAAGTATTTATCAGAAATTGTGACAGATGTTTCAGCAGAGGAATTTGATGGATTTCTGGAAATCCCACCGGAAGAAAAATTAGGGGATTACGCTCTTCCCTGCTTTGTTTTGGCGAAAAAGATGCATAAAAATCCCACTGTGATCGCCGCAGATATCGCAAAAGCGTTAGATCTCAAGAAAGAAACGCTTGGGATTGACAAAGTAGAGCATGTGGGAGCTTACTGCAATATTTTCTTGAATCGGGCACGGTATATTGATAACTGTGTGCATTCCTTACTGGAGAAAAATCTGGGAATCACTCAAATAGGCACGGGAAAGACTGTCTGCATGGATTACTCTTCTCCCAATATTGCCAAAAATTTTCATGTGGGACATTTGCGTACAACCATCATTGGAAATTCTTTATATAAAATCCACAAGAAGTTAGGATATCAGGTGGTACGAATCAATCATTTAGGAGATTGGGGAACACAGTTCGGAAAACTGATTGTCGCCTATAAGTTGTGGAGCTCCAAGGAACAGGTAGAGACGGGGGGTATCGAAGAACTATTGCGGATTTATGTAAAATTTAACCAAGAAGCCGAACACAATCCGAAACTGATAGAAGACGCAAGGGAATGGTTTATTAAGATGGAGCAAAATGATCCGGAAGCAATTCATATCTGGAAATGGTTCAAAGAAATCAGCATGGTTGAATTTCAGCGAATCTATGAATTTTTGGATATGTCATTTGATTCCTATTTGGGAGAAAGCTTTTATCGTGATCAGGTTCCGGCTCTCGTGCAAGAACTGGAAAACAGGCATCTATTGACAGATAGCCAAGGTGCAAAGGTGATTGATTTGGCGGATTATCATATGCCGCCTTGTTTGATTACCAAAAGTGACGGGGGTTCCATCTATCATTCCAGAGATATTGCCGCCGTTCTATATCGCAAGAAAACCTATGATTTTGATAAATGCCTCTACGTGACCGGTTTGGAACAATCACTGCATTTCAAGCAAGTCTTCAAGGCCATTGAAGTGATGGGATATGATTGGGCGGATGCTCTGGTTCATATTCCCTATGGCTTAGTCAGTTTTGCGGGGGGAAAGCTTTCCACAAGAAGTGGTAACATCATTTATGCAGAAGATATTTTGAAAGAAGCCATCGAGCGTGCCGCTTTATCCATTGAAGAAAAAAATCCTGCGCTGAAGGATAAGGAGAATGTAGCCCAAATGGTGGGGGTGGGAGCAATTATTTTCCATGACTTGTTTCATCAACGGATCAAAAATGTAGAATTTTCATGGAAAGACGTCCTCAGCTTCGAAGGAACCACCGGCCCTTATGCGCAATATACTTATGCGCGTGCAAAAAGTGTTTTACGCAAAACCAAAGATGATGTGAGCAAATATGAAATTGACTATCACACCTTGACGGATGACACGACGTATGCTTTGATAAAAATCTTAAATGGATATGAGGCGGCAATTCTGAATGCAGCTGAACAGTATGAGCCGTCCGTCATCGCACGATATGTGATTTCACTGGCAGCTGCATTCAATAAATTTTACCACGAATGCCCTATTCTACAGGCGGCAGAAGATACCAAAAAGTCAAGGCTGTATGTGACAAATCTGGTTCAGTTGGTGATGAAGGATGCCTGTGGTTTATTAGGAATGCACTGTCCTGAGGAAATGTAGGCAAAACCAAAATTACAGCGCAATCACTCTGCCCGCCTTGGCAATGGTAGATGCCCGGTGGGCGATCATGATGGTGGTTCGATTCTCACAAAGTCTGTCAATGGCTTCATTTACAAGGCGTTCTGATTCATTGTCCAGAGCAGAGGTTGCCTCGTCCAACAAAAGTATGGGCGCATTCTTCAACACCGCCCTTGCAATGGCAATTCTCTGCTTTTCACCGCCGGAGAGGGTATTGCCGCGCTCACCCGGAATGGTATTATAGCCATCCGGAAGCTTCATGATAAATTCATGGGCATTTGCCGCTTTTGCCGCTTTGATAATCTCCTCCATGGGCACGTCTTCCGGCGCGGTATCACTTCGACCGTAAGCAATATTTTCGGCAATACTCACTTCAAAGAGATAGGGCTCCTGGGGCACATATGCGATTTTGCTCCGAATCTCCCGCATCGTCATGTCCAAGTAGTCCTGGCCTTCCATCACGAACTTTCCGCTTTCCGGCACATAGAAGCCCATCAACAGCTTTGCCATGGTACTCTTTCCGCATCCGGATCTGCCGGTAATGGCCACAAATTCTCCCTTCTTCACAGAAAGCGCAAAGTTCTCCAAAACATTTCTCTCCTCATTGTATGCGAAGGTCACATGGGAGGCTGTCAGGATATCGTCCGTGATAGCTCCTGTCTCGCATGTTTCACCTGTCTCAAAATATTCCGGCTCTTCCTCCAGGTTGAGGAAATCGTAGATGCGCTCTGCATTTGCCAGACAGTTTACCATCTGCGGGATGTATTTGCCAATTTCCAACACCACAAATCTGAAATCACCATAGATGGAATAAATGGCGGTCAGTTCACCCAAAGTCACCTTATCATTTGCCACAAACCAGACACCTACTCCCAAAAACGCAAGGGTGCTCAACAAGTCAAAAAGGCTGTTCAGGCTTTCCAGTGATGCCGTCATACGATTGGTCTTTTTCTGAACCTCGTAGCATTCCCTGTTTGCCACGTCATACTCGCAAAGCAGCTGATGTCCGGTGGGAAAGATTTTAGTAGTCTCCATGCCTGCCAGAATATTGGTAATCTTCTCCGTCATCACGGAGTTTTTCTTAGAAAGACTGCTTCCCATTTGCTTCATGGGCTTTACAAAGATACTGTTTACCAAAAGGGACAGACCGCTCACTCCGAACAGGCACAAGGTCAACTGCCAGTTCAGCCACAGCATAGGGATCATATATATGACAGTGGTAAGAATCCCGTCCAGCAGTCTTCGGAATCTTGAGCCATAGATATCCCCCGCCTTTTCCATGTCATACACAAGCTTAGACATAAAATCACCGCTGTGCTTGTTCTCATAATAGGACATGGGGAGACGCAGCGCCTTGGCAAATACCTGCTTTTCCACTCTTGCAATCCCACGCTTACCTTCAATATTGTAACGGATAATTCCAAATCTCCATGTCAACATGGCCAGCACGATCATCACAAAATTCAGTATGACCGTGAGCAGGATTCCTTCCGTTTCCCCTGACTGTGCCGCATTCATAATGTTTTTGACCAGCCATGCATTGGCAATCTTGCTGCCCGCCATGCCCACAATGGACACCAGAATGGCAATGAGATAAATCGGCAGCCTGGAACCCATAAGTCCCATAAACCAAAAGAAGATGTTAGGTTTTCTATTCATATAAATCCTCCTTGCAATACATCATTGCATAGATTCCATTTTGTGCAAGAAGCTCCTCATGACGTCCGCTTTCTGCAATCCTGCCTTCCTTTACCACATAAATTCTGTCTGCACTCTGAATCGTGGACAATCTGTGAGCAATGATCATAACCGTTCTGCCCTGGGATATCCGGCTGATCGCCTCCTGCAAAAGAGCCTCCGTGCCTGCATCCACGGCCGCAGTGGGCTCGTCCAGAAGAAGAATGGGTGCATCTTTAAGAAATGCCCTTGCTATGGAAATCCGCTGACGTTCACCGCCTGAAAGCCGCACACCACGCTCACCCACTATCGTGTCGTATCCCTTTGGAAGCCCCATGATAAAATCATGGATATTGGCATTTTTACACGCTTGGATCACTTCATCCCTTGTAGCATTTTCCTTTCCGTAAGCCACATTCTGCCAAATGGTCTCCGGAAACAGGAAAACATTCTGGGACACATAGGAAAAGCAATTTCTGGCCGCTCCAATATCCCAATCCTCATACTCGTGGCCAAACAGCCTGTAGCTTCCGCTGTTTTTCTGATAAAAGCCGCACAGAAGCCGGAATATGGTACTCTTGCCCTCGCCTGAGCCCCCCGCAAACGCCACTGTCATCTTCTCCGGTATCTCCAGATTCATGGAGTTGATGACATTTCGCTTTTCGTCATAGGAAAAGACAACATCCTTCCACTCGATCACATTGCCACCACAGGCTGCCATATCAAAGCAGCCCGTCCCGCTCTGTTCAGGCTCCTGCTGATACATTTCCTGAACTCTCTTGAGGGAAACATTTACCTCTCGGATATCATTTACACAGAACACAATATTGCCCATGGGCCACAAAATCCGGTTGAGAAGCACACCGAACGCCAGCATATCGCCCACGGTCATTCTTCCCTGAATCGTCTCGTACAAAGCGAAAAGATAGCACAACACCGCCGGTATGGTACGGACTGCACGCTGCAATACAAATCCCGCAGAGGTGATCCTTGTACTGCGGCATCCCTGTTCTGCCACGTCGTCAATATAATAATTGATTTTCTTCTGCATGATCTCATACAGATTATAGCTTCGCACTACCGCCATTCCCTGAATGGCGTCGTAAGCAATCTGTGTTCTCTTGTCAATACTGTCACGGCGCTTCTTTGTAAAGGAAGTGATCCACCGCGAAAGTCTTTCCGCCGCCATAAGCAGCAGGGGATATGATATAAACAGCACACACACCAGCCTAAAGTCCATGATACCGATATAAATGGCTATGGATACCATAACGATCATATCTACAATCAGGTCGGGCATAATCTCCGAAAAAAATCTTCCCACCTCACTGATATCCGATACCAGCTTGGTCATGATGCTTCCCGTGCCCTTCTCGTCATAATAGGAATAGGGGAGCTTTAGCAAATGTTCTCCAATCCGGCTTCGCACATCCCTCTGGACTCTGGCGCTGTAATTGTTTCCGCAAATGCTTTTTACAAAGGACATGACCGTTCCCAGAATGATCATCACCGTAAGGGGTACATAAAACTCTCCAAAATCGACCACACCGCCTCCCAGCAGCGTGTCTGTCGCTTTGGATAGATAATCGTTTCCGGCAATCACCACCACATTGATCACAATTGCGCTTACAATGTAGAGAACGAGCAGCCATCCATGACACATACCAATATCCGCATACAAATTTTTCTTTTGATAACGTTGTTCTTTTTTCATTTCCGCCACGATATCCGCCCCCTGCTCCAAACCTTTTCTGCTTTGTGGTCATCATCCGCCTCCAGCCGTCCGATACGCCAGCACTCCGAAAACTGCCCGATGACTTTCATCGCTTCTTCCCAATATTTTTCCGGCACAGCCACCACCATGCCGATTCCCATATGAAAACAACACAAAAATGCATTTTCTTCAAACATATCCTGTGCAAACAGGAATCGATACAAAGGCATCACCGGAACAGCAGACAAATCAATGCATACACCCAGCCCTTCGGGTATCCCCCGCCAGCATTTCCAGTTAAGCAAAGAATTGGAAATCCGAAATGCTTTGTGCAAATACCCTTCCTCGGATAATGCTGTGATTTCCCTCGTGAACACGGGATTTGCTTTCATTAACTCATCAAGAAACTTTCTTTCTTCATCGATTCTGGCATAATAGAGCCTGGGTTTTCTATCCAACATGACCTTTACAAAAGGATAGGACGTGCCATCTATGCCCTCTGACTTAATGCCAATCAGTATATCACCTTCTTCCAGATGACTCCCCGTCAGCACTTTATCCTTGTCCTGTACTCCCACCACTGTAGCGTTTACCCAATACTCTTCCGGGTTAAAATTCACCGCCTGGGCGGAGATCTCCATTCCGGTAAACAAGACATTATTTTGCTCAGAGATTTCCCGAAACGCCTGCGCCATAAGATATAGCTGTTCCTGGTTGTAATTTCCACAGGTCACCATTGCCTTTAAAATCACCGGTTTCATGCCGTGCTGCAAATTGAAATTCATTGCCTGTGCCGCTACATCCATGCAAATTTCCTGATTGTATCCATACTCTCTCGCCAGTTTTTCCTTGGAGCCCGGCACACAGGTCACACAAGAATACATCGGATCTCTCATCTGGGAAGTGTCTATCTGAAACAGACAAGCATCTGCAAAATTGGCAAACAATAATTTTTCGTCCTTGGAATTGAGCTTCTGGATTTCTCTCTTCAAGACATAAAGCCTTTCTGTATTCAGTCCCGAATCCAGATAGGAGATCGACCTGTTCTTCCACTCATTTTCATTAAGCAACGCATCAACCGTCACATCCAGAAGCTCGGAAATGGCATAGAGCATTTCAACTGTAGGCAGACTCTTTCCTGACTCCCATTTTGAGACAGCCTGATAGGAAATGTGCAGCCAATCAGCAAGTTCCTTTTGTGTGATACCTTTTTCCTTTCTGAAAAAAGTAATTCTTTTCCCAATCTTTTCTTTGTCCAGCATACGTCATCCCCCGTTATATTTCCTGCCACGAGTATGGTCACATTATACATCTTAGCATTCATTGTATCAATCAGCGCTTTTGCGAACCGTTTTCGCAAATATCAACCAGTAGTTGAGTTGTAAAACAGACAAATGGAATTTATTTACTCCAATCCATAATATATTCTTTTTCATTCGTACAATCATCCATGTTTTCTGATTGAATAGAAAACTTCTCTCTTTGGTAAAAGGATATTGCCCGTATGTTTTTTTGATAAACACTTAAACTCAGAACTGTTTTAAATTCCTTCACATAGTTTAATAACTGTTTTCCTATACCTTTTGACTGAGCAGCTTCTTTTACAAAAATCCCAGCGATATAATTATTTGTTAAACCGATAAATCCTATTATTTGATGACTGTCATCATCTTCGTACACATACACTTCCGCCTGTGGCAGAATCTCCTTTACTACTTCATAATTATCTGTCCAGTATTCCTTTGGTATGAAGCTATGTGCATTAATGTTTGTATCAAGCCATATCTGCATAACAGAATTTAAATCATTTTCTCTAAATTTTCTTATCACGGCACTACCTCCCAAAATTCCTATTCTAAAAAAGAAATCATGGGCTGAAGTTTCTACGAGACTTCAGCCCAATCATTTCAGTGATTACCACCGTTTCTTTATATTTTCATAATGAACTTTTTCATCCACCTTCCGGAAATCCTTATTTTTTCAGCTGAAATTCTGCGATTGTATTCATCAGCATCTGCGCACATTCTCCCAAATTCGACGAAATTGCCGCATTTTCCTCGGCGCTCGCCGCATTGTCCTCCACCATTTCACTGATTTTCGTGATACTTGCAGAAATATCATCCGCGGAATTCTTCTGTGTTCCGACAAAACTTACAATTTCATCAACGATCTGCGTGTTGTTAGCCGAAAAATCTGCACTGTCAGAAATTGTTTTATCTGTTCGTGCAACAAGCTCTTTTCCTCTTTCAACAGATACCAGAGAATGGGCGATCACATCGTGAATCTTTGCGCTTGCCTGTGAACTATTGGCTGAAAGTGTACCAATTTCACCGGCAACTACCGCAAATCCTCTGCCGGCCTCTCCTGCTCTCGCAGCTTCTATTGATGCATTTAATGCAAGCAGATTGGTCTGGCTTGCGATTGCATTGATCTCTGTCACAAATCCGGCAATTTCATCATAGCATCGTGCGATCTCGTCTATCGCTACAACCAACTCATTCATTTCTGCATTTCCAACTGACAAACGTTCATTGACATTATCTGTATTTTCTTTGATAGAAGCTGCAAGTTCGGCGATTTTCTCCATATCATCTGTCAGATTCTTCATTTCCCGTGAAGCATTCATAACAGACTCACTTTGCATTGTCGCCACATGAGCAACACTCTCACTCGTTTCTGATAAATCTGCCGAATATTGGAGCACCGTCGCTGCCTGCTCATTTATTTCCGCAAAGCTTTCATTCAGCACTTTCACAATGTCAATCAATGCAATTTCTATTTTTTCATAGTCCCCCGCATAATCTCCGGTAATATTAAAATTCAAATTCTTCTCCGAGATAGAAGTTACGGTATTTGTAATCTCGGAAATATAATGCTGCAATCCCTTCATCGTGTCATTCAGCGCTATGGACAGTGCATTTACTTCCTGCGACTGTTCATCTACATGAAAGACGTAATCCAATTCACCTTTTGATATTTTACTCACATTTGCCGCCAATTCTTCAAGGGGCGAAAACATCGGATTAATTCCACTGGTCAACTGCAGTTTGGCCAATCTCTCCAGAACAAAGCCAAATACGACTGTCAGTACAACGATTAAAACGATTATCAAAATGATCCATGTAAGCGAGATGACCGCAATCACATTCCATCCTGTGGTTTCCGCAACGTTACAGATTGCAAATTTTAATCCGCCATTATAATCCAAAATGAGCTTTGTTGCCAACTTTTTCTCATATACGCTCTTATATTTTCCGTTCAAAGCATCGGATATCGCCGTACTATTTTCAGTGCTCAGTGCAATCTCTTCATTCGGGTGTGTTAAGATAGTTCCTTCCTTTGATACCAAAAACACATAATCCCCACCATTGTAAGAACTTTCGATCAGTGTAACCAGATCGTCCATATACATATCCATTCCGGCTACACCGATGGCGGAACCACCTCTATATACCGCTTTCGAAAGAGTGATACAGATATTTCCGGATTGTTCATCCACATATGGCTCCGATACATACACGTCCTGCGAATTTATCGCACCTTTATACCAGGACCGCTCAGACACTACAAAATCTTCTCCCGGCAGCCATCCGCCTGACATGTATGTCATAATTCCATCTGAATAGATCACGCCGTCCTGCTTTACACACACATATACTGCAGATACATCGTCAAACTGTTCCACCAGCGCGTCCACATACGCATAATAGTCTGAACCTGCTATTCCGGAAGAAGCCCCGGTTGCAACCGTATTGATAAATGCTATTTTTTCTGACATTGTATTATCTATTTGTGAGCTATACAACTGCACCTGTTTACTGTTATCCTTAACAGTATAAGAAATGATAATAGCAAGTATCACTACCCCAGCCAATAAACATAATCCGAAGATGATTCTCCGGATTGACATACTGGCCCTCTTGTTGACATTTGAACTAAGCTTTTGTAATTCCATGCTGCAATCTCCTTCGCGCTTGATATAGTAAATTGTAAAGCTTCTCATGTTATTACATTATACCAACTCGCAGTTTAAAATTCTACTATTATTTCACCCGTTTTCATCATTTCTTCTTTGAATATAGGAGAATGCAACTGTCACCACCTGTCTCTATGTCTCATGAATCATAATTTTACGAACAAGCTGGATGCATATTTTATAAAACAGGGGCCGGAGGTCGTGATCGGCTTCCTTTAATTTTTCACGAATCTTGATATGTTGGGGGCAGTGCTTTTCACACTTACCGCAGCCAATGCACTGTGATGCAAAACCGGGTTCCTTGCGCAGCCCTACATTCTGGACAAACCCAAGGCGGGCCGAAGTTTTTTTCTCCATATACATCAGATTATAGTAATAGAAATTGCCCGGAATATCCACTC
>CAMWLG010000053.1 GCA_947175035.1 uncultured Lachnospiraceae bacterium
CCATATGATATTTTAACATAAAAAGAAATAAATAAAAGGTTTGTAAACATCATCTGCAAATTTGGTAACATCAATTACAATTTATGATTGTGGTCGTCTGGTTTTTTGAAAATTGACACATAACATTTTTTATGATAGGTTAAAAACCAAAGCACGCCAACAACATAGAGCGTACATTAAAGAAAGAAACAGGTATTGTGAAATGGATAAAAAAAGAAATGGTCAGACTTTATTGCAGCTGTTTCTGACATTTTTGAAAATAGGAGCCTTCACTTTTGGCGGCGGTTATGCCATGATCCCGCTGATTCAAAAAGAGGTGGCAGATGAGAAGGAATGGATGAGCCATCAGGACATTCTCGATATGATTGCCATTGCGGAAAGCACCCCCGGTCCCATAGCAATCAATGCCGCAACATTTATCGGCTATCGGGTTCAAGGCTTTTGGGGAGCTTTTCTTGCAACCTTTGGTGTGGTACTTCCCTCCTTTGCCATCATATCAGTCATATCCCTTGTTCTTCGACAGTTTGAAAATCAAAAAATTGTGCAGTATGCCTTTAACGGAATTCGTGCGGGAGTGCTCGCGTTAATTGTCAAGGCACTGATTTCCCTATACAAGCAATGCCCCAAAAATCTTCTGTCCCACCTCATCATGGCATTTGCTTTTGCCGCTGTAATTTTTTTCAAAATCAACGCCCCGGTAGTCATTCTCTGTTGCGCCATAGTGGGCTTGGCTTCCTCGCGTCTGGCTGATAGGAGGGACATATCTTGATTTACTTGGAATTGTTTTTGATTTTCATGAAGATAGGAGCCTTTACCTTTGGCGGTGGCTATGCCATGCTCCCTTTGATTCAGGAGGAAGTTGCGGCACACGGCTGGCTGACGGATGAAGAACTGATTGATTTTATTGCCGTCAGCGAAAGCACTCCCGGCCCTTTCGCGGTAAACGTGTCCACCTATGTGGGCATGGAGACGGGCGGACTGGCCGGAGCATTTTGCGCCACGTTGGGGGTTGTCCTCCCATCCTTTCTCATCATTTTGATCGTGGCAAAATGTTATGAGCGCTTTCAAAAAAGCAAAATGGTTCAGGGCTGTATGTCCGGCCTGAAGCCCGCGGTCATCGGACTGATAGGTGCCGCAATTATCTCTACAGGACAAACTGTGTTGTTTCCAAACGGAATCGCCTTGTCCTCTTTATTGACCGTTCCGTTTCTGATTTCATTGCTGATATTTTTGACGATGCTTGTTCTTGCCCTGAAAAAAATTCATCCGATTTTGATTATCGTCCTGTCGGGAGCTGTTGGGATTTTGGTTGGTTGTTTCTGATTGCCCATACATCACCTGCCTGTTTGGATATATTTTTATATTCTAACAACAAATCTTCCCTTCCTTTTTCGATTATCTGACAATATTTTTATATAAACTTCTTAACTTCTATTCCATCCCCGACAAGCTGTTCAAAGCGCTCCCCGTCCTCCGGCGAACCCGCCACAGCCCCATAGTGGGTAGGGATCGCAAGCTTTGGCCCTATCTTGTTCACCAATTCAGCCGCTTCCTTGTAATTCATAGTAAACTTTCCGCCCACCGGCACTAGAGCCACGTCACAGGACACTTGTTGATTCTCCGGCGTGATATCCGTGTCCCCCGCCACATAATAAGTCACTCCCTCCATAGTAACAAGATATCCCACATACTTCTTGCCCTTTGGATGAAAGGGTTTCATGCGGTTATAGGAGGCAACAGCCTGAACCGTAAGACCTGCCGCCTCTATCGCATCACCGGGACACATAAAGCTCACATTCGCCATGCCAACCTTCTTCTCCTGCCCTTTCATGCACTCCGGCACGACAAGCAGGGTTCCCTCCTTTTGTACCTTTTTTATATCCTCTGGAGAGAAATGATCAAAGTGGTCATGGGTCACAAAGATTATATCCGCATCATGCCACTCCTCCGCAATTTCATATGGGTCAAAATACAGAACCTTCTCACCTGCAATCTTAATACTACTATGGGTGAGCACCCTCACTTCTTCATACATCGCTTATTCCTCCTTTATATAATTTTATCTCCAAAATGGATAAATACTATCATTCTATCCATATGATTTCATCATTTTATCTTCACTATTATTTTCCCGCAAAGGCTTTTGGCAATCAAAAAATGACTCTATCCTGATTGTAATATTCTTTTTCTTGTTGGTCAAGCTTACTTTCTCGCATCAATCCATATGCATCTCTGCATCGGCATGTGCATAATAAAACGGAGATAGCCTGCGCTATCTCCGCTCTATATTTCGGCTTTCAAGAAATAACTCTCCAGCCATTACACTATTATGTATCTTACACCAATCCCTCCACAGCGTTCTCCACCGCATCATACCTCGGGGCAGAGAGCTGTTCCACCAATATCTTGTATGGATCGAGTTCGCTCCCTAGTACCATTCTGACGATAGTGGGCGAAAAACCGCTTACCAGCGCCACTCCGCACTCATTCTCCCTAACAGGGATGGTGCCTGTCCTGCTGCATATATTCCAAAACACGAGTCTGGGCATGCGATACCCCTGCGCGGCATACCTCTTGGCAATGGTGTCAAACAGATTTTCATTAGGAGATACCCACTGATTATTTACCACATGTCTTGTCGCCGAATCGAACTCCATGTCCGATAAAATCAACACATTCACCGGCAATTCCTGCTGGGGCATGTGATTTTTCACCGCCGTATGCAAAATCAACTCAAACACAGCCTCTATATTGGTGTTGGCAACCTCGTTATGGGCCAGAGCAAGCTCGATCTTGTCATGGAGCGTCCTCGCCTTTGACAAATCCACAAATTGAGGATTCTCACTGAACGTGATGTAACAGTCTTTAAACTGACCCGTGCACCGTTCAGAAAAATAAATGGCAAGCGCATTCGCCACATCAAGGCATCTCACTCCCGAATTGCCCACAGCGGACATCATGCTCCCCGAACCGTCTGCCACACAGAGGGTGTTATCCGTCCCCTGAACGAAATCCGGCAGTGCCTTCCACAATTCCTCAAGCGTCACATCTACAGAGCGAAGATTATGCCCCCAGTGGCTTGCCTGCTCGAAATAAGAGTGCACGATATCATGGGGATAAAGCACCCCCGCATGAATCTCCTTTTCCCCCTTCTGCACCGCACCGAGAAACTCCCTTCTCCTGACCTCGTCATTTCTGAGGAATGCTCGATTATACACAAGGTTTGCCCTGGAGGGAACAGCCGAATAATCAATGGCAGCCCACTCCCTGCGGCTCATCTTCACCTCAACCACGTTTAGATACTTTCTGTAGACGGAAAGCGTCTGCCTGTACTGTCTGCTGGTCATGGATAACTTGTCAGCCAACAGGCGCGCCATACGTTTGGTATAGGAAGAGGATGCATTCTCGGAGGGGAGCCACTTTGCACAGAGGCTTACGGACTCGCCCTTTTCCATATTGGCATGATCCTCCCGCAGCTGTCTCTCAATCAAATCCGCGGCCTCGTCTCCAAGGGGCGTATCCAACAGTGCCACCACCACGTCCCATCTGGAATACTCTGGGATCAGCGGCATGAGCGCCTTTGCAATATCCATATGCGACTGCGCCAGATAGCGAAGAATCGTCTTGAACAGTCTTCTCTCCCCAAGACCCTGTCTCACGTCACCTGCGTAAAAAAGCCACCTCACCGCAAGCACAGGATTCTCATAATACGCCTTTACGAATTTATCGGCAATCTCCTCCACCGAAGCCTTACGCAGTGAGGAAACGGCAAAATTCAAGTCCAGCAGGGCTTTTCCCGTGGTTCTGTAGCCAACAGCGCCGTTTTCTGTCACGGATACGTTATATTCCTTATTAAGCAAATTTTTCATATTCTGTATGAAACCCATGGAAAACTCCCTCCATTCTTACATTTATTACAGTCTAATCTGTTTGCAGCCAATCGGGGCCAGCCGGATTCGAACCGGCGACACGCGGATTTTAAATCCATAATTGTTGCTGTATGAGCTTTTGTCAAAGCTCTGAGCGTACCGCTCTTCTTAGCTGCTCTACCAACTGAGCTATGGCCCCGTAAAGCGCCGCATTCCAGCCACAGGAGTAACCGAAACACGGCGCGGGAGCGGACGGATTGGGTTCGAACCAATTAAAGCCATTTGAAAATTGCTGCGAGTGTCTTTGACAAGACACATCCCCTGACCGCTCCGTAAGAATACTATAGCACACACCAAAAAAGGAAACAATATACCCGTGGTATAAGTTTCCTTTTTTACTGTTGTCTTTGCGGTAGAAATATGCTATAATTTATGTATATTTATTAAAGGAGAATCATATTATGTTTATTTTATTTGGCGGAATGTTAATCATCATTATTGCAGTTGTGATTTCAGTGGTTTCCTCTGTTGTCTCCGCTGTTGCTGCTGATCAGGACGACACCGCGGATTGAGATAGTTCTCCCCCGTGTCTTTTTATCAGCCTATTGCGCACGATGAAATAGGCAGGGATTAGGAATGCATCCGCGAGTATCCATGCTATGGGACTGCCCATGCATACACCCGTGAATCCAAAAATCGGCACCAACACCAAGGCTGCGATAGAGCGCGCCACCATCTCAAACACCCCTGCCAGAATCGCAAAGGTGGGGAAACCCATGCCCTGTATCATGAAGCGGACGATGTTGACCAACGCCAACAGAAAATATGTCGCCGTGTTGAACAACAGGAACAATTTCACGTTTCCTATGATTACCTCTTCACTGCTCTCTACGAACAATCCTGCCATTTTCTCTCCCCCAACCAATACAACCAAAAAAGCAATCACGGAATAACATGCGCCCAGAATCACACAGTCTTTCAACCCCTTATCCAGACGTTCCAGCTTGCCCGCGCCCACATTTTGCCCTCCATAGGTAGCCATCGTGGAGCCCAAGGCATCAAAAGGGCAAGCCAAAAAACAACTCACCCTGTTTCCTGCCGTTATGGATGCAACCGCTATGGAACCCAGCGTGTTCGTGGCGCTCTGCAATACCACACTGCCAATCGCCGTGATAGAATACTGCAGTCCCATAGGAATGCCCATGCCACACAAAACCCGCATCATGTGCCCGTCAGGAGCCCACTCGCCCCGCTTAATATGAAGAATTTCAAACTTCCAAATCATGAACAAAAGACATCCGATTCCTGCCAGTACCTGCGCGATCACCGTGGCAAACGCCGCTCCCGCCACTCCCATCTCCAAATTGATGATAAACAGCAGATCCAGCCCAATATTGATAAAAGAGGACAGCACAAGGAATATCACCGGCGTCTTGGAATCTCCCAGCGCGCGGATGATTCCGGATACAGTATTGTAGAGGAACGTTGCCGGTATCCCCATAAAGATAATCAAAATATAGGTATACGCCCCCTCCAAAATATTGTCGGGAGTGCGCATCAGCACCAAAATATCCCGACAGAATATGGTGGTCGCAATCGTCAGCACAGCGGCAAACCCAATGCCCAGCCACATGCTGTTCGCCACATATCTGCGGACACCCTCAAAATCCCCCGCGCCAAATTTATGGGATACCGGAATAGAGAAGCCACTACACACTCCCATACAAAATCCAATAATCAGAAAATTAATGGAACCCGTGGCACCCACACTTGCCAGATCGTCCACTCCCAGAAATCTTCCCACGATCACCGTGTCCACCAAATTATAAAATTGCTGAAAAAGAAACCCAAAAAACATTGGTACCGCAAATCCCAGAATCAGCTTCATCGGGGAACCGTTTGTCAGATCTTTTGTCATTGCCCTGCCCTCTTTTTAAATCCTATCAGTTAAACGGATTCTCCGTGGGATACATCATACCCTGGGGCTGGTTAAAGTTCAAATCCTCCACGGGCACACCCACATACTTGAACACCTCGTAGAGTGCCTTGCCAAAATGTCCGAAGGCAACGGCACCATGGTGAGGATAATTTTTCTCAATCAACACATGACGGTAGAAACGTCCCATCTCAGGGATAGCAAACACACCAATGCTGCCAAAGGACTTGGTGGCAACGGGCAGCACCTCCCCTTGGGCGATATAGGCCCGCAGCTTGTTATCCGACGTGGACTGTAAGCGATAGAAGGTGATGTCTCCAGGGGCAATATCCCCTTCCAACGTCCCCTGCGTCACCTCCTCGGGCAGATTCCTCGCCATGATCATCTGATACTTCATATTGCAGAAGGACAGCTTCTTAGAGCAGGTATTTCCACAGTGGAATCCCATGAAGGTGTCTTTATGGGTATAATTGAACTTGCCGTGAATGGCTTCCTCGTACATATCTTTGGGCACAGAGTTGTTGATATCAAGCAGCGTCACCACGTCCTGACTCACACATGCACCGATAAACTCGCTTAAGGCTCCATAGATATCCACCTCGCAGGACACGGGAATCCCCATTCCTGTGAGTCGGCTGTTCACATAGCAGGGCACGAATCCAAACTGTGTTTGGAATGCTGGCCAACACTTACCTGCAATCGCCACATACTTGCGGTATCCCCTGTGTGCCTCCACCCAATCCAGAAGCGTAAGTTCATACTGTGCCAGCTTAGGCAGCACCTCCGGCTTTAAGTTGCCCGCGCCCAGCTCCTCCTCCATCTCTTTGATCTTAGCCGGAATCCTCTCATCCCCCGCGTGTTTATTAAACGCTTCAAATAAATCCAGCTCGGAGTTCTCCTCGATCTCCACACCCAAATTATACAGCTGCTTGATGGGCGCATTGCAGGCAAGGAAATTCAAAGGTCTCGGCCCAAAGGAAATAATCTTCAGATCGGACAAACCGATAATCGCCCTTGCGATGGGCAAAAACTCATGAATCATATCCGCGCAATCCCCTGCATCTCCCACGGGATATTCCGGTATATAAGCCTTCACGTTGCGAAGCTTTAAGTTATAGCTTGCATTCAACATGCCACAGTAGGCGTCCCCGCGTCCGCCCACCAGATCATTCTGGCTCTCCTCGGCGGCAGCGATAAACATAGCAGGGCCGTCAAAATGTTTCGCAAGAAGCGTCTCGGCAATCTCCGGGCCAAAGTTGCCCAGATACACGCACAGTGCGTTACAACCCGCTTTCCTGATATCCTCAAGCGCCTGTACCATATGGATCTCGCTCTCTACGATACAAACAGGACATTCATAGATTCCCTCCGTGCCATACTTTTGGGTGTAAGCAGCCACCAGGGCTTTTCGTCTGTTCACAGACAGGCTTTCCGGAAAACAGTCTCGGCTCACAGCCACAATGCCTACTTTCACTTGGGGTAAATTGTTCATAAATCTTCCTCCTCGTCTTATATTTTATTTTATGAAACTAGTTCATGAGCATCTCATACACTGGCTTACATGCGGGGTAGATTGCTTTGAATTTCGCATATCGGGCCTCATATTTTGCCACAAGCCCCGCCTCCGGCTCCACCGTGTCCACCACCTTGACGATTCTCTCCGCCACAGCCTCCACAGAAGGGTATTCTCCACATGCTACCGCCGCAAGCATGGCGCCGCCCAGAGCAGGCCCCTCCTCACTCTCAATAATATCCACCTTCAAGTTCAATACATTGGCAATGATCGTCCGCCAGAGAGGGCTCTTGGCCCCGCCGCCGCAAATCTTCGTGCGCTCCGGACAAATACCCAACGACATCGCAACCTCAAGAGAATCCCTGAGCGCAAATGCCACTCCCTCCAGCACCGCCTGAGTCATATCAGACCTTGTGCTGTCCATGGTCATGCCGATAAAAGTGCCCCTTGCCTTCGGGTCGTTATGAGGCGAACGCTCCCCCATAAGATAGGGCAGGAAATACACATTGTTCTCCCCCAGCCGTTCCTTCGTGATACCTTGCTGTTCCGCACCGTATTCCTTGGTCTGCAAAAT
The DNA here is from genome assembly GCA_947175035.1 of uncultured Lachnospiraceae bacterium. Lineage (GTDB taxonomy): Bacteria > Bacillota > Clostridia > Lachnospirales > Lachnospiraceae > Acetatifactor. The sequence continues at coordinate 7,893 of CAMWLG010000053.1, forward strand.
CTCATCCATCCACCACTTATTACAAGAGGCAGCGCTGAGCATACACCCCATCAGATGATAGCTGCCGTCCGCATGGGCGAAGGAATGCAAAGCATTGTGCTGATCCACACCAAACTTCTTGGAAGAAATGAAAATCGTGCCGCTTGTCCCGAGGGAGATATTACAGCTTCCGTCTCCCACCGTGCCCGTTCCCACGGCCGCCGCCGCGTTATCACCCGCCCCGGCAGCCACCACACAGCTCTCGGGGATGCCAAGCTCACGCGCAATCTCAGGCAGCACACAGCCCACCTTCTCATAGCTCTCATAGCACCTTGCCAGCTGGCTCTCCTGCACGTCGCAGATCTCACACATCTCCTTGGACCAACAACGATTCTTTACATCAAACAACATCATCCCCGAAGCATCCGACACATCCGTGCAGTGCACCCCGGTCAACCGATACGCAATATAGTCCTTTGGCAGCATAATCTTTGCGATACGGGCAAAGTTCTCCGGTTCCTTATTCTTCACCCATAGAATCTTGGGGGCGGTAAAACCCGTGAAAGAAATATTCGCCGTGTACGCTGACAGTTTCTCCTTCCCAATCACTTCGTTCAGATAATCGCATTCCTCTATCGTTCTGCCGTCATTCCAAAGGATTGCGGGGCGTATCACCTCATCCTTCTCATCCAGAATCACCAGCCCATGCATCTGCCCCCCAAAGCTGATCCCTGCCACCTGGCTCTTGTCCGCATCCTGCAGCAATTCCTTAAGTCCCTCAATGGTCTGTTCCCACCAATCCTCCGGTTTTTGCTCCGACCAACCGGGATGTGGCATCAAAAGGGGATACTCCCTGGATACAATTTTCTGAATTTTCCCCTGTCCGTCCATCAGCAACAGCTTGACCGCTGACGTCCCCAAATCCACACCGATATACAACATGTCTATACCTCCTCCAACATTATATATTTCCATTTCCTTTTTCTCGGGAAAATATGATGGCCCTCTTAAGTCCCCGCAATTCCCCGCGCAGTTTATCCCAGTCCACATCTGCCTCTCCGGCAAAAAATGCTTGGTAGAGCGCCTGCTCCTGTTCCTCCGTAATCACAATTCCCCAGTGCCCTCGCATCCAGTCAAGCTGATCCCGCAGCGTGCGAAGCGTATGGTAATTCCCATTTTTTCTGGCAAGCCATGACTCTATCCGCTGATACTCCAAGCGAACCCGCTCCCGCCCGGACAGCCTGCGCTCCCTATTCACACGCACAATCCAAACTCCCGTAAACACGAACAATGCCGCCACCGCAACTGCCATCAAACCATAGCTTGCACCGCCAAACACATTTTCCAGATATTCTCCTAACGTATCCTCGCCAAAATCCAGATTAGATTCCTCCTGATCTATATTCATAAAAGCATCCCAGAAGGATGTGGTACTCTGCTCTGTGGAGGAGGGAGTCGTGTCAACCACCATCCAGCCCTTGCCCGTCACATAGATTTCCACCCACGCATGGGCATAGGCACTAGGAATTTCCATTTCTACCAAACCGGTTCTGCCAAGGAAGGAATAACCGTCATAATAATCTTCATAAACGGCATCTTCCACCAAAGTTCCCGCCTCCACCAAGTTGGCATAGGAAAACGCATACCCTTCCACATACCGGGCAGGAATCCCCATATTGCGCAGCAGCATCGTTCCCGCCGAGGCAAAATGAGCACAATACCCTCGTTTACTGTTCAACAGAAAATGTGAAATATAGTCCGGATTGCCAAAGGTATAACCAGGTCTTAATGTATATGAATAATTCTCCTGAAAATACGCCGCAACCTGAGCTCCGATCTCCTCCTCGGTGCCTGCAAATCCCGCCTTGGCACATATCTCTTCCACCGCCGCGCGACAGCTCTCTGGCACTGTCAAATACTCCACGGACACCACGTCGTCCATTATGGTATACTGTCCGCCAGTCGGATAATAGGTGTAAGTGGTCACATTCCCCTCTTTATAAATCGCACTCTCATCCGAGTAATAAGGGCGATAATCATACTCATCAGAAGCTCCCACTCTCTCCACTTCCATGATACCCCTGCCCTGTAAATTTGGGTCATACTCATACACAAGCTTTCTGCTCATGGCACTTTGCTGCATCAGTCCATCCTCTGTTCCCCCGTCTTGTGCCCGAGTCCATCTGCTGCCGGTATAATCCTTTCCCGTAAACGCCTTCAAATACACAGCCCCGAAATTATAAGGAGTATACCGCACAATCAAATCCGTCTCATAGCTTGACATGACGGAAGCACCCCGGCTAAGCTGTCCGCCGCTGATCCCTGTCCCCGTGCTGCCCCGCTGAAACAACGCCATCAGACCAAACTGGGCGAAACCCTGCATATGTTCCTCCGTCGCCTTCTTCGCTGCGCTTTTGGAAACCAATCTCGTGTATGTCTCCTCCGGCATAAGAAACGCCACCAAACGCACAAACAGAATCGCTATCAACACCGCCACAGGCAATACATACCGCATCTGGCCCGTCAGCCGTTCTCTCACATTCCCGCCCTGCAATATCGCCACTGCCACATATCCGATAAACAGGAGAATGATATAAATCAAAGAAGGAGAACAGTCAAAATAAAGCGGAATCACGTAAGGTGTCAATGTCAACAGGACAACCTTCCACAGACTGCTCTTATTCTGCAATTGAATATTCAGTAAAATCACACCCACCATACCCAGAAACATGGCAAAGGCGGTGACAGTCATGTAACTATCCTCCACCATCAGCGTGTATTCCGTACCGCTCAACACATCCAAATAATCTCTTGCCACTTCGTAAAAACGGTTTAACACGGCATAGTAACCACTGTTGATGACCCAATAATTCGTGACGGCGATATAGAGATATATCACAAAAAGCGCCAGACTCGCCAGATTGGTAAGCCATTTTCTCCCCGTCTCATAAACGGCGCTCAACACCAACGCCAAGACAAAAAGCAGCAGCATACAAACACCCTTATTATATTCCATCTCAAAGGCGGACAAAAACCCACCTAACGCGCCATAGACAAGCAAAAAAACAAGCAGCGCCTTCGCCAGTGCCGCAAAGAAATCAAAACGCCTCTCCTCCTGCACTTGCACGAGCGAAAGTTCTGATGCCTGTCCCTCTCTTTTTCTTCTACTGAATATACGCACCCTTGTATGCTCCTGTCTGAATCAAAATATAACTTTCCCCGGGATGTTCCACCCGCATCTGTTCCTCTGCAAGTCCGGACTGGTGGATACCGCTGGTACTCAAAATCTCACCAAGCGCATTCTCAAACTCACCAATCTCCGCAATAAAACGGGTCTGCAGCCGCTGTTCCTGCCCCATCCAAAAAAGCTGAACCGGATATTCCTTCTGTAACAACAGCCTGCCCAATCCGTACAGGGCCTCCATCAATCCATCATTTTCCGCCCTTTCCTCCCCCAATGGCAGCACCACATTGATTTTCTCCCGTCCCGAAGCCAAGCGCTCCCGCACCATCAGCTTACTCTGTTTCGCGGACAGCTTCCAATGGATTGTCTTCAACTCATCCCCGGGGACATACTCTCTGATCTCATAGTCGGGATTATAATCCGTTCCCCGCTTCTTGCTCTCGTTCTCCTTGGGAAAACCTTCCACGCTGCTAAAGAGCTCCTCCTGTTCCTCTCCATCGGAGAACCCGGGCCAAACCGTCACGCTTGCGCTCCCTTTTTCACAGCCGCGCAGACAAAAAATATGGAAGAAATCATACACCACAAACTCCTCCACACAAGCCTCCACCCGACCCGCATATCTGCTGTTTAGAATCCCCTTGCTCTCATTCCCGCCCGCAGGCTTCATCCAGACATGCTCCTTCTTGGATTCACCAAACCCGGTAAACATATTTTTCCAGCTATATGTAATATCCGCCGTAAAACCCACCAGTTTTCCGGCATTATACGCCCGGACACAGAGTTGGAACGGGGTATCCCTCCCCACTCTGCCTGAAGGGAGCAACACTTGTGCCTGAAGGTTTCCACGGTGAAACCACAGGAGGAAAAAAGAGGCCAACACGCTGCCCACCATAAGTATCATGGCAAGAAAAAGCAGATAGCTCCGGAAGAAACTCCACGCCCACAGCGTCAGCCCAAACAATATGAGAAAACACAAGGTTCCCTTTACGCTCAGTCTCAGCTTTCTCCCCATCAAACCGCGTGTATCCTTTCCGTAATCTCCCAAATCACATCCGACACATCCAGTCCTTCCGCCCGCGCCTTGGAATTCAAATGAATGCGGTGTCTCCAAACATCATCAATCACAGAAAGCACATCCTCCGGCACCACATACTCCCCGCCCCGCATGAGCGCCATCGCCCGCGCCATCTTAAGCAGGGCGATACTGCCTCTGGGGCTGACCCCCAGAGCAATACGGGAGTCATTCCTTGTCGCCTCGGTAAGATTGATAATATACTCGTGGATATTATCCTCCACATGAAGCTCCTCCGCCTGCTTACGCAGCGCAAGCAGCCGCTCCACCGTGATGATACTCTGCACCTTGTCCAGTCCGCTTCCCACGCTCCCCTTCAAGATATCCACAGCCGCCTCATGGGAAGGGTATCCCATGTTCAGGCAGACCAAGAACCTGTCCAACTGTGACTCCGGAAGAAGCTGAGTCCCGGAGGAACCAAATGGATTCTCCGTGGCGATCACGGTAAAAGGCTTGGGCAGCATATGCGCCACGCCGTCCACCGTCACTTTGGACTCCTCCATCACCTCCAACAATGCCGACTGGGTCTTGGAAGAAGTACGGTTCAGCTCGTCCGCCAAAAACAAATTGCAGAACACCGCACCCTTTTTGTATTCAAATTCGCCCGTTCCGCTGTTATACATAGTGAACCCTACGATATCACTGGGCAGCACATCCGGCGTAAACTGCATTCTCTTATATTCAAGCTCCATGGATTTGCCTAGAGCCATCGCTAATGTTGTCTTGCCCACCCCCGGAATATCCTCCAGAAGCACATGCCCTCCTGCAAGCACAGCCGCCAGAACCTTGCGGATCACCCTGTCCTTACCCTTTACCACCTTGTTGACCTCATTGACAATCTGTTCCAGCTCTGTGTTCATCTCTCTTTTTCCTCTCCAAATCCGTATTTTGGCACAAAAAATTCCCCTACTATAATTTAAAGCCTAAAGTGGACTTTAAGTCAAGTGTATTGGGGAATTTTATGAATATTTTATATAAAATATTATTCCTCTGTAAACATAGGCGTGGAGAGATATCTGTCACCGGAGTCCGGCAAAAGCACAACAATCGTCTTGCCCGCGTTCTCTGGGCGCTTCGCCAGAACTGCAGCCGCATGAAGCGCTGCCCCTGAGCTGATGCCTACCAGAATTCCTTCTTTATGTGCAATGGCTCTCCCAGCCGCAAAAGCCTCCTCCGTGGTCACGGTAATAATCTCATCATAAATCTGTGTGTTTAAAATCGAGGGCACGAAACCTGCCCCTATGCCCTGCAGCTTATGCGGCCCGGGCTCCCCGCCGGAGAGCACCGGCGAATCCACAGGCTCCACCGCCACAATCTGCACCTTGGGATTTCTGGACTTCAGATAAGTCCCCACACCCGTCAATGTACCGCCGGTGCCCACGCCCGCCACGAAAATATCGACTTTTCCCTCTGTATCCTCCCAGATTTCCGGTCCTGTGGTCGCCGCGTGAGCCGCAGGGTTCGCAGGATTGTCAAACTGTCCCAAAATCACAGCCCCGGGTATCGATTTCTCAAGCTCCTTTGCCTTTTCAATCGCCCCCTTCATTCCCTTCGCGCCTTCTGTCAGCACCAGCTCTGCGCCATAAGCTTTCAAAAGAGTCCGCCGCTCCACACTCATGGTCTCGGGCAATGTCAAAATCGCTCGATATCCCTTGGCCGCCGCAACACTTGCAAGACCTATTCCCGTGTTGCCCGAGGTGGGTTCGATAATGACGGAACCTGCCTTTAGAATCCCCTTTTTCTCAGCATCCTCCACCATTGCAAGCGACACTCTGTCCTTCACGCTGCCCGCCGGATTCAGATACTCCAATTTCGCCAGAAGGCTCGCCTGCTCAATGCCCTCCGATTTGCTGTAATTTTCCACCTTCAAAAGGGGCGTGTGTCCAATCAATTCTGTCGCCTTTGTGTGTATTTTGCCCATATGTCATCCTCTCCTTTTCGCCAAGTCAGCTTCTTGTAACTGTTCAGAACCATTCGCTTGTTTCTGAACAATAACAAGATTTTATGGATTATATGTTACTTTCTAAAGATAATGTTGTCAAGACCCGCATTACAGATAGTGTATTGCGGTTGCCAGATTCAGATAACCGGCAAAAGTCAGCCAAAACAGATATGGCACAAGTAAAGTCGCGGCGGTCTCGCTGATTCTGGCAAATTTTTTGATTGTCATATACACCAGATACCACAGGAGGATCAGCCAGAAAAAGGCCGTCACATAACACTCGAAACGGAAGAACAACACCGGCCACCCTATGTTTACCAAAAGCTGTCCGCCATAATACAGCAGAGCCTCTCTGCCCTCCGCCCCCGTGAAGTTGATAAAGACCAGATAGGCCGCAATCCCCATCAATATGTATAGAAGTGTCCACACCACGGGGAACACCCACCCGGGCGGTGATAGGGGTGGTTTGTACAGATTTACATAGCTCTCTCGAATATTTGGTGTCAGAAAGGTGGAAAGCAAGCCCGCTCCCAGACTGATGGCAAGACTGATAATCAGTGGTTTCCATTGAATTTTTGTGTTCATTTGATGCCTCGGCAAAGCTTTTGCTTTATGTATATGCGAAAATGCCCCGGACCATGTGCTTTCTGGCACCGATCCGGGGCATTCCAGGTGGATTTTATACGAAGCCTTTCATCTCCTGCATGAAATCCTCTTCAATTTTGATCAAATCCTTCGCCACATCCTGACTCTCTTTGGAAGCATCAGGGTATTTGTTCACATACTCGCTGACGGACTGAATACCCATGTTGCAGCCATCCATCATCAGCTTTGCCACCTCATGGTCGTCAGGATGCATGAACATCTTCATGGACATCTCCATATTGGCCATCGCCTCAGCCATCTTGGAGGGAGCGCTCTCCTCCTCGCCGTACTTTGACAGAATCCCCGAGATTCTCCCCTCCAGACCACGATGCTTCTCCCCATAGGCCTCCAACAGATTGTTCAGCTTGGGGTCTTCCACGTACTCCCGCATCTTTTTCACGCTCGCCATGCCCATCTGGCATCCCGAACTGCACTCCTTTAACAATTGCACTGTATTCGCATCCATATCATAACCTCCTGCAAGACAAAGTTTTGATGATAGGATGCGCTGTTTTCCCAAAATTATACACTAAGTCTAATTCTTGTTGGCTTTATTTTCCATTTTCTCATCCAATTTTTTATCCAAGACATACATTCCCTTTATGATCAGGACAATGAGCGCTATTACAAGAATCGATGGAATCCAGTCGAACCTTCCATGATGCCGTTCCGGTTCCTTATACTCTCCATAATCATCCGGCAGCTCCGCGCTGAATTCAATGATCTCACGAGCTGAGACATTCGCTATGATACCGTTGTAACATTCGTGGCTGGTATTAGTCTTCATGATGACGCCAAAATAGTACTGCTGTCGTGCCTCGGGGTGGTGCAGGACATTGTCCACGTAATCCAGTTTTACATCATACAATTCCAAACTGTCAATATACTGGTACTCATCTCCTTGGAGCACGTACAGAAGCGAACATGCTTCCCGGTCATCAGCCTCTTCCATATAAAAGTTTATGCGGCTTTCCTTTAAATCCATATATGTATCTTCCGGAAGGATCATGGAGTATGCTGTTACTTTTTTAATAATTACATGTTCCGCATAATATTTTATGTCCTCCGCGCCAATCGGCAGTTCCTTTTCAAAATAGATTGAGCCATAACTCTCCCTTACTATACGATTATCAAGATATGCCTGATAGTTTGCAAAATGTGTCCTTGTCATGGGCACAATGATATCAATCCATTGCAGGATGCCTAATGCAAAGCAGAGACAAATAACCTTTGCAAATATTGCCATTAATTTATCAGGTGTTTTACTCACTCTCATCTCCACTGCCTCCATCAGTCATACTTTGCTATCATCTGGGCAATAATCCTCTCATTGACAAACATACTCAATCAAAATATTTCCTAGCTGATATGTGCTAGTGCAGTCTTTCAGCTGCAAAACCAATTCCACAATAATATTGGGAAGCTTTTGAACGTCTATTTTTCTCTCAAATACAATCTCACCGTAAGTATCAGAAGATACCAGATTATTTCGCAGCTCATCAAAAATAAAACATTCGTTACACCAGTACAAACGAACACAATTTATTCCATAGAGTGTAAAGCAGAAATCCTCCTGTTCTCCATCCAATATGATCGACACAAAATCATCTTGATCGTGTATGATGTGGAACTGACTGCCAAAAACCGGACGCAAAGCTTTCTCATACAATATTTCCAATTCTTTTATAACCATGCTCCATTCATTCCCTCTGCCAAAATAATATGTTTTATTATACGCTTGTGATGTTTCCCGCATTTTCAAATCAATAAAAATCAATAATACAGTCCGTTAAACGAAACGACCGCGTATCATTCAACACAATGGAATCACTATCAATATCAATTCTAGCCAGCTCTTCATTTAACGCCTTAGCTCCCTGTTCAAGTTGCTGTCGCCACCCTTCAATATCCCCCTTATAAGAAACTGCCTCAAATATATCACCATTTGGCAAAGTAATCTTACATCCCTCAATTAAAGCTCCTCCAGCTTGAGGAATTGATGGCGGAACATTAAATATCTCGTGAAAAAGTTTACCGAATTTAACTTGACTTTTATTAGAAACATAACGATATTCCCGCCCTTCAACAAGGTACGTACCTGGCACTCTTCTCTCCTTCGGAATTGGACCTCCAAGCACATGCTCTAATAGTTCTTCTTTACTCAGTATTTTACCCATTATTAAACCTCTCTATTGTTGACATTATAGGAATAGTATACCATATTTCCTGTACCATCCACAAGGCTGGTCTTGCTCAGACAGGACTAACATCTCCATTTAACTATTCGCTTGGCATCTCGCCCCGCTCGTGCTATAATGACCTTGTTTTAGGCGGTAGCGGCAGGGCATCCTCCGCTATAAACCAATTACAAATGAAAGGATTAAATCAATGGGTATTTTTGATTTTTTGAACAAAAATAAGAAAAAAGAAAACCAAACATTTTACTGTGTAGTGGACGACACCTTTTCTGTCAATATCAAGAATGGGAACGCCACTGTCGTGGTGGGTAATGTCCGAGGAAAAATCTCAGTGGGTGACATGATCTACATTTCACATCCAAACGGGTCTGTCTCTTCGGCAACTGTGCAGGGATTGGAAATCCATACCCCATCGGGTCCGCAAAGGGTACAATCCGCTAAGGACTGCCCAACTGGAATTTTACTGAATGTAAAACCCACTGACATCGAAAAAACAGCTAAACTTTCAAACACATGTAAAACTTTTTCTGTTGACAATCCATTATAAAAATGGTAACATTTACCAAACGAACGGAATAAATATAATCATGAGGGAGTAGTTGGCATTTTGCGTTGTTATCAGCTATTGTGTCAAAATGCGGCAAGTCAACATGCTGACCGTCAGGTCTGGCTTGTCTTAAACAACGAGACTCATGTGTAACTGGTATAGTTATGCGTGTGTCCCTCTTTGGCTCAGGTATAACTTGTACCTGGGTTTTTTTATGCGCAGAGCCGCATATGGTATTTTGCTGCTTCGTAGCATGCAGCTCGCGCGGCGATTAGGAAAGGGAAAACATATGGGAATTGTAGAATTGTTTATTCTGGCAGTGGGTTTATCAATGGATGCTTTTGCTGTGTCCGTCTGCAAAGGCCTTGCCATGAAGAAGTGTGATTTGAAGAAAGCCGCCATATGCGGCGTATGGTTCGGCGGCTTTCAGGCACTCATGCCCACAATAGGATATCTTGTGGGCTATCAGTTCCGTACATATATCTCCGCCTTTGACCACTGGATCGCATTCATCCTGCTGGGAATCATCGGCGCCAACATGGTCAAGGAATCTCTCTCAAAAGAAGAGAACGACACGGATGATTCCCTGGGTGTCAAAACCATGTTCCTGATGGCTGTAGCGACAAGTATTGACGCAATGGTGGTTGGCATTACTTTTGCTCTTTTGCCTGACACGAACATCTTCGCGGCAGTCTCCTTTATCGGGGTTGTCACATTGATTCTCTCCATGATCGGCGCTAAAATCGGCAATCTCTTCGGGGCAAAATACAAAAGCAAAGCCGAACTGGCAGGGGGCGTTATCCTGATTCTGTTAGGCACCAAGATTCTCGTGGAACACCTGATGGAATGACCGACTCATTCCGTCGCCCTGCTCTCCTTCCATGCCTTAATTTCTTGCAGTCTCTGCCGCACCGCGGCCTCCGCCCCTTCCCCCGCGGGTCTGTAATATTCCCGGCCTTTCAGAGAATCAGGCAGACATTGCATGGCAGAAAGCTTCTCCTCCGTGTCGTGAGCATATACATAATCCTTGCCATAGCCCAGATTCCCCATCAGCGCGGTGGGCGCGCTGCGAAGCTGCATGGGCACAGGCTCCACCTTCCGCTGGCGGATGTCACTCTTACTCTCCTCGCATGCCACGTAGAGAGCGTTGGATTTGGGCGCCATGGACAGATAGACTACCGCCTGCGCCAGATTCACATCACATTCAGGCATCCCGTTAAAATGACACGCCTGATAAGCCGCAATGGCAATCTGCAATGCCTGTGGGTCTGCAAGTCCCACGTCCTCACTGGCAAAACGAATCAACCGCCTTGCGATATACAGCGGGCTCTCACCACCCTCAAGCATGCGCTCCATCCAATAGATTGCCGCGTCTGGGTCACTGTTTCGCATGGACTTGTGCAGCGCGGAAATAATGTTATAATGTTCCTCCCCTGTCTTGTCATAGAGCAGAGACCTTCGGCTGACACACTGTTCCAGCCCCTCGTCTGTCACGGTAATGCCCTCCGCACTCATCTCCCCGTTTAAAACCGCCATCTCCAGAGTATTTAACGCAGTCCTCGCATCCCCGTTTGCAAACTCCGCCACCGCCTGAATCTGGTGTTCCGTCATCCCCACATTTTGCCGACCGAATCCCCGCTCATCCGTCAAGGCATGATGCAGCAGCTTTTCTATATCCTCGCGCTCCAACGCCTTCAAAACAAACACCTTGCACCGGGACAAAAGCGCCGCATTAATCTCAAAGGAAGGATTCTCTGTGGTCGCCCCGATCAGCACAATGCTCCCCTTCTCCACATAAGGCAGGAAAGCATCCTGCTGTGCTTTGTTAAAACGATGAATCTCGTCCACAAACAATACCGTGCGAATTCCCATCTGGCGAGAATACTCCGCACGGCTCATTACCTCCTTAATCTCCTTGATCCCGCTGGTGACAGCACTGAAATTAATAAATTCTGACTTCGTCCGCCCCGCGATAATGCTGGCGAGGGTGGTTTTGCCCACCCCGGGCGGTCCCCAGAAAATCATCGAGGTAATCTGATCCCGCTCAATGAGCTGGCGCAGCATCTTACCCTGCCCCAACAAATGCTCCTGCCCCACGAACTCCTCCAAGCTCTCGGGACGCACCCTGTTTGCCAACGGGACACTTTTCGGTTTTTCCTCATATGAAAATATGGACAGCTGCTCCATTTGATCATTCCTCCACACTCAGGTAACTGCTGACACAATACAAGGTCTGCCCGTTATAGTCCACTCTGGACCACCCATAGTCCGTGTTGATGCCGGTTCGGGTCACATATTCGCCGTTTGTCAATACTGCTGCCACCTGGGAGTCCGGATTGGTCACACTGGGAAGCGTGCGCAGATTGACCTCTATCTTAGCGGTCACCGTCTCATTGCAATCTTGGAATTTGGTCTTGATGCCGTCGTCCGGCTCCGGAGCCTGTACCGTCAAATCCGTGGTCAGATAATTTGACACCGCGTAAAGAGTCTGTCCGTCATAAATCACCCTTGACCACCCGCTTGCACTGATACCGGTTCTCGTGGCTGTCTCGCCATTTTGCAGGGTATGGATCACTAAGCTGTCCTCCCCCTGACTGGGGATGTTCCGCAGATTAGTGGCGTCCTTGGCAGTCACAGTCTCCGCGACTTCCGTGAAATTCATCAATGCCTCCACATCAGCTTTCGCCTCCTCCGGCGCCTCGCTGTTTTTCGCCTCCTCCATGCCCTCGTAGCCAAAATAAGCAATATTCATATCCACGGGCAGGGAGATTCCAGGCACAGTCCCTTGATTGGTGTATTGCCACATGGCATAGGCCCCACTATAGTCCGGCTGACTGCCCTCCACCGAGACAGGATATTGGGCAACCCAAATCTTATAACGGGATTCCAAGGTCTTGGTATCCCATTTCATGCTGTACAGCAATTCATTTCGTGCGGCATAAAACATGGGCGTATATCCCTTTTCGTAAATATGATCCAAAAATGCCGCTGCAATCCCGCTTCTCTCGTCCAAGCTTAAGTCATACTGTCGGCTCTCCGGACGGTCAAACCCCTCGCAATTGTAGGCGATGGGATAGGTGATCCGGTACTGGGACACATACTCTGCCACCCAGTCCGCCTCCTCCTTGGCCTCTTCCTCAGTGATTGCTGTGGAGAAAAAATAAGCCCCTGTCTGAATGCCGTTTTTCCCTGCTTCCTGCAGATTGTACTTGGCGTTGGTGTCCGCCATGATCTCCCCTGTGTCCATGGTGCGGTATCCCACACGAACCATGGCAAAATCAATCCCCGCCTGAGCCACCTGCTCCCAGTCAATCGTCCCCTGGTACTTTGCCACATCGATACCATAAGACAGCGTTTCCATCTCCTGTAAGGTGCTGGCAGAAAGAATCTCTGCAATCTCCACGCTGGCGCCGGTATCATCCCCCATATTCCCCGCAAGCGCTCCCTGCGGGTCGCCTGAGTCTCCGTCCTCCTGCTGCCCTGTCAGGTTTCCTTCCTGCTCCATGCCCTGCTGTTCCGTGTTGGTCTCGCCCGCATTCTGCGCCCCGTCTTCCCGCTGATTGACATCACCGGATTTTGTCCTGCCGAACAATAGAAAGACTAGCACACCAAGGCAGAGCACAACAGTCACCGCCGAGCCAATCAATCGCACAAGCCGCATGATGTACTCATTTCGCTCCTCTTGCGCCTCCCATTCGTCCGGTCTATCCCATTCACTCTGCCCCTTGTCTCCAAAACCACGATCTCTCATATCTATACTCCCGCATGTCACGAACTCGCTCGTGATACTGCATCAATATATCACTGATTCTTGTTCACAATCTGAGTGCGGTACTGCCCCGTGGCAATATCAATATAGCGCACAAACAGTGACACCTTATTGTCCTCATTCAGACTATTCCAAAGCATCCGGGTAAACGCCTCCATGTCGTCAGGAATTTCCACCACCTTTGGCTCGCCGCGGAAGCTTGGAAGCGGATTGTCGTCGTGCATATAGGTATGGATGAACCGCCCCTCCCCCGCCTTGGGATTATCATAGCTAAAGGTGTATCGATTACAGCAGGAATCATCCCCGTCATTACTCTTTAATATGGACATGGCATATTCATATTTGCCGTTCTCCACATGCATCACGCCAGAGATGCGGGGTGTAAAATTAGGGCCGTCCGGCTCGAATTCCCTTGTCCTCAAAGACTGCTCAAAGGTTTTACCGCTCCGTAATCCCTCATAAATGGTGTCCGTCTGATCCCCGTTTGTGACAATCGTGTCATTCCCCAGCACGCGCACGGGTGCATAGATGATCAGGCTTGGGTCTTCCAATTTGGAAGGGTCGAAGCTTTCGGTACGAATGCCCTCTCCCTCCTCCACAAACACTCTATTGCGGCTGTTAGCGCTCCGCCCCATGATAAAATAAGCCGTCACCGCATACTTTCCGTCAGCGGAACGTCCAATCACGATTCCCCTTCCGGGATATGTGTTACCCTTCAATTCCTGTTCCAGTGATACCTTGTGATTTGTTGCCATATCTGTTTCCTCCTATTTTACATACTTTTCCTCAAACCTTTGTCTGGTCATAGGTTTGTCAAAATAATAACCCTGCACATATTTTACCTTCATCCCCTGCAGCACCTTGTACTGGGAAGGTCCCTCAATTCCCTCCACGCAGACATTCACGCCAATCGTCTCCGCAAGCTCCGCCACCATCTTAATAAAGGACTGAGAATAGGCATCCTCCGCCAACTCCCGCACAAAGCTCTGATCTACCTTAATCACGTCAAATGGAATCTCCCGGATATGATTCAGGGAAGAATACCCCGTTCCAAAATCATCCAGCGCAATCTTTACCCCCAACTCCTTGATGCGGCCGAGAATCTCCTTCATGCGCTCCATATCATTGATAGCAAGACTCTCTGTCACCTCCAATGTCAGATTCCCCGGGCGAAGCCCCGTCTCCTTCAAAGCCTGCTCCACAAGCTCCACAATATTATTCTGCAATAACTGTACCACGGACAGATTGACATTCACCTTATAATCGGGATGCCCCTCCTCGTTCCAGAGTCTGCAATAACGACACGCCTCCGTCAACACATAATTCCCGATGGGATTGATCAGCCCCAGATACTCCGCCAGGGGAATAAACTCCGACGGCGCCACAAATCCCTGTCTGGCATTATTCCAGCGAAGCAATGCTTCCGCTCCCGCGCAGGTAGGCTCCGCCTGTTGGATATCAATGATCGGCTGGAAATACACCTCGAACTCCTCGCAGCCTCCTGCCGTGGCATTGCGCATATTTTTCTCCATGTCCAGACGTTTGCCCGACTCGGAATTAATACCGTCACTGTATCTCTCCAATCGGTTCTTGCCGCCCTTCTTCGCCTCGTACATGGCGATATCCGCCTTCTTGATCAAATCCGCCACAGACTCCCCCGAATCCGGAAACGTGACAATTCCCATGCTGGCGGTGCAATAATAATCCGCTCCCTTGAGAAACCATGGTTTATTAAAGATTTCCCTGATTTCCGCCAAAATATCATCAAGCCTGTGATAGACCTTCGCGGAAATCACTACCACAAACTCGTCACCGCCCATGCGGTAACAACAGCCTTCCAATCCCTCCACACGCTGCAGCGCATGGGAGATGGCCTTCAACAGCACGTCCCCGTACTGATGCCCCAAACCGTCATTGATATGTTTGAAATCATCCAAATCCAAATAGAGAATCGCGCCGGTCTCCCCCGTCTTCTTCGCCTCGTCAATATGCCGCGCCAAATCCCGCTCACAGCACATGCGATTGTAAAGCCCCGTCAGGAAATCCGTGTACGCCTGCTGTTCAATTTTTCTCTGATACAGCTTTTTGTCCGTGACATCATAAAAGGAATACAATGTGGCTTCTTGGCCATCCACCCAGACAATCTCATTATAACTCATCTCATACCAGCGGGCTCTCTCCTCATGGAAAATCTCAGAATTTCCGCCCTCCCGAATCTTCTTAAGCCCCTGCTCCACAAGACTGCCAAAGCTCTTGTCCTGCAGCTCTGTCGCAAAAATATTCTTAAGCTTTCGATTGGCAAAAAGCACGTGATCCGTGTGCCTCTCCGTCACATAAATGGCACAACCCACATTTTCCAAGATATCCTCCATCGCGGCATGGGAACCCGCCAGAGAATTCCTCTGCATTCGCTTTGTCAAAATGCTCTGCAGCACCTTCACCACATCTGCGGTAAATTTCACCTCCACCGGATCCCAATTGTGATACCCGCCCCGGTAATCCACCGCCAAAACCATACTTTGGCCGCTCTCCTGACGAAGGATGGGAAACACCATGATGGCTGACCAGCCGTAATAATTGGCCTCCCACATATGCTCCCCAGGAATCGATCCTGTGGAAAACACAAGGGGACTGTCCGTTCTAAACAGCGTGCAGACATCCAGATTGCGAGTCCTGTCAAAAGATGAGATTACCCCCCGGTTGCACCACTGACTCAGCAGATCCATTGTCCGGTCATCATCATGAATCTGAAAAATCTCCGCGGATTCCACCTGAAGATGCTGCCCCACAATCCGAAGCCATTTTTCCATCACGATCTCTATCTGTTCATTGCTGTCCAACAGCTGTAAAACACCCGTGGTCGCCTCGATACGCTGTAAATCCCTGCTCATCTCCCGCTGCGCCGAGCGGCTCTTTTGACTCTCCATCTGGGCGTTTAGACAGGATAGCTTGCTTTTGTATAAAGATAAACTAGTGTCGCGTATCAGATCCAACACCTGGGCAAATTTCCCCTCCTCGCGATTAGAGCAGTCAAACAAAAGCCAGTAGAGAATCGTCTCTCCTTCCATACGAATAGCCATTGCAGCAACTCTTCCGCCTGGGAAACGCTCGATAGCGATATCTTCCAAACAGTCCGGCTCCACGCGCTCCAACGCCTTTTGGGTATATGGGGAAAACCTCAGAGCATGCACCTCATCCCGGGACAGCCCCTCAAACACCCCCGAACCGGTATTGGACAATTCCGTCAGCGGTTCCTTCCTGCCATTCAAGCAACAGGCATACACTCCAGCAACCCTGCAAAACTCATTCTGCAAGAGCTGTAGCTTTTCCCGATTAATCAATTCCTGAAATGATATATTTTGCACAATCAGCCTCCAAACACTGCAATCTCGGCTATAAATGAGATACATGCATTATTAGTATATGTTACCACATTTTGGCAGGATTGTACAATTCTTTATCAGTCACAGACAATCACATCATCCATTGCGTCTAAAGAAGTTCCATATGCAAAATAAATCGAATTAGCCGGGTTAAATGAAAGCTCATAAAAAGCATCATAACCATCATGCGCTGTCTTGAATACGATGCTATTTCCTGTATAGCCATATACATCAAGATCAGAGATAATATCACCGCCGGTTACCCAGACAGTCCAATTACTTCCTTCAACACCATATGCACAGTTTTCCGTCCTTTCAATACCGACACATGCACCACGCCCTTCATCAAAGGTCCACTGTCCTTCAAACTTCTTAAAAATATCATCTAGGCTTGGATCCGCCATATCTATGCTTTCTTGAATTTCAGACGAAATAGTAAATGGTTCGTTTCTGACATCTGCTAAATATCCGGCAAGTATGTATGCTCTTGCCCGTGTC
>CAMWLG010000054.1 GCA_947175035.1 uncultured Lachnospiraceae bacterium
TTCGTTTCTGACATCTGCTAAATATCCGGCAAGTATGTATGCTCTTGCCCGTGTCATTTCTTCGGCGGTTGAATTCTCCAATTGCGGCTGAAGGCTTCCACCATAAGCCGATACACCAGCACCCCTTACATTTTCTTCTTTTCTTTTAATCCATGCCCGCTGTTCATCAAGCACTTTTGCTTTCGTTTCAGCATCCAATTCATCACTTAATCTGCTCCATAAAGAATTGAGTTCATCATCCCAAAGCTGATACCATTGTGCGGTAAGCTGATTCATTTCCTGCTGTCCCATGCTGCCCCAATCAGCATTTTCATATTCACAAGACTGATTCTCTACTTTTGCAATCTCATCTTGAATACTTTCGGCTTCACTTTGTCCTTCTATATCTTTTACATCCTCATCATTCACAACTTCACCATTCACATCTTCTGTATGCCGATCCTCTACAAATGAAAGCTGCTCATCAGATGTAGAAAATTGTACTTTTTCCGTTTTTGCATCACAGCCACTGCAAAATAAAATAAACATCATACACAATAATACTGCTATTCTTTTTCTTTTCATAAAGTTCATTCTCTTCTTACCTCAAATCATGTTTTACTAATTTATTCAACATTGTGCGACTTTTTTTTGATTTTGCTATTAATTGTTTAGACAAATAAAATTTTACAGAAGTTTTTCTAACTTTCAAAATACCTGATAACAGCATTTAACTCATCATTTTTAAAAGATTCAATAATTTCTTTTAATGTCATATCATGCAATTTAATACTTAAATCTAATCCATGTTGAAGAAAAAATCTTAAAAAACCAGCATTTGTTTCATGTAATTGACCAATAGCGTCCATTATTGGCACACCGCCCCTTTTATCCTTACAATTTGGGTCAGCTCCTTTTTCCAATAGTAATTCCGCTGCTTTCAAATTGTGGGCACTGCAAGCCATATGGAGATAAGTCAGTCCGGTTTCATCGGAAAAATTAACAGATTCTAATTTTCTAATATCATCTATTAACTGCTCTGAATCCTCATGCCCAATGCGCCAAAACATTTCATCTCTTCCCAAATTATAACTCATATTGTTATCTCTCCTCTATCCATACTAAATTTTTTACTTATAAATAATACCACAATCACATTTATCTTTATATTGTATCTTTATTAAAGTAGGGGAAAGCCGCAAAACGGCTAAATTCCATTTGCGGCACTGCGCATAAAAAAGACCGAAAGTCACCATCTCCCAGTCTTCTTTATTACAACTATTCAAAACCATTGGCAAGATAATTCATTCCTGCATCTGCCCGTCACTCGTCCACACTGTAGTTAGGCGCTTCCTTCGTGATATGAATATCATGAGGATGGCTCTCCTTCAGAGATGCAGCGGAAATCTTCACAAACTTTGCGTTCTCCTTCAAAGTCTTGATATCCGGAGCCCCGCAATATCCCATGCCGGAACGGAGTCCACCCATAAGCTGGAATACCGTATCCTCCACGCTGCCCTTGTATGCCACACGCCCCTCAACGCCCTCGGGAACAAGCTTCTTGGCATTGGTCTGGAAATAACGATCCTTAGAACCGTTCTCCATAGCGGCGATAGAGCCCATTCCGCGGTACACCTTATATTTTCTACCCTGGAAAAGCTCATATTCTCCCGGGCTCTCCTCGCAGCCCGCGAACATGCTTCCCATCATGCAGACATTACCGCCTGCTGCGATCGCCTTTGTGATATCTCCGGAATACTTGATACCTCCATCCGCGATGATAGGGATATCATACTCCTTTGCAACACTATAACAATCCATAATCGCCGAAATCTGCGGCACGCCGATTCCTGCCACCACACGGGTCGTACAGATGGAACCGGGTCCGATACCAACCTTCACTGCATCCGCCCCATTCTCGATCAATGCGCGGGTTGCATCCCCTGTCGCCACGTTTCCGGCGATTACCTGCAGGTCGGGATATTTCTCTTTAATCATTTTCAGGCAATTCAATACATTCTGAGAATGTCCGTGAGCGGAATCCAGAACAATCACGTCCACCTTGACATTCACCAAAGCTTCCACGCGTTCCAGAACATTCGCCGTGATCCCCACGCCTGCCCCGCACAGCAATCTCCCCTGGGAATCCTTCGCTGCGAGAGGATACTTTACAGTCTTCTCAATATCCTTTATGGTGATAAGACCTTTCAGATTATAATCATCATCCACAATGGGCAGTTTCTCTTTTCTTGCCTTTGCCAGAATCTTCTTGGCCTCCTCCAGTGTAGTGCCCTCGGGAGCGGTGATCAGATTCTCGCTGGTCATGGATTCCTTGATCTTCTTGGTAAAATCCGTCTCAAACTTCAAGTCACGATTGGTAATAATACCAACCAGCTTGCGTCCCTCGGTAATAGGAACACCGGAAATACGGAACTTCCCCATCAAAGCATCCGCATCTGCCAGAGTATGCTCCGGAGTGAGTGAAAAGGGATCTGTAATCACGCCGTTCTCTGAACGCTTCACCTTGTCAACCTCTTCTGCCTGTGCCTCGATAGACATGTTCTTGTGGATGACGCCAATGCCGCCCTGTCTAGCCATAGCAATCGCCATGCGATGCTCGGTGACAGTGTCCATCCCCGCACTCATCATCGGAATGTTCAGCTTAATCTTCCTTGTCAGCCAAGTGGTCAAATCCACCTCGTTAGGAATGACCTGCGAATAAGCCGGCACCAACAGCACATCATCAAAGGTAATGCCTTCACCAATAATCTGTCCCATTTTCTCTCCTCCTGTATGTATTTTTTAGTAAGAACTCAATGATTTCACATGAGTGTATCAAAGTTTGCAACCAGTGTCAAGACAAAATATGCTCAGTCGTTGAAGACTTTTCTGGGAGCGACATTTTTCAGAGCCTTCACCATGGCCTCGGAGGGACTCAAGATCATCTTCACGCCACCCTCATAATACATTACATAGCGCAAGTCCGGTTGAAGCTCCTGTCCCACACTGTAATCCACAATCTTCACATTCCGATTCTTAAAACTGTCCAAATGCCAAGAATTGATGGGTGCAAAAATCTCCATTCGGTCTATGCTGTAAACGGCAACTCTCTTTCGCTTAGTCTGTGACAGAATCTTATCCACCGTAATCTCCCTGTCCAGATAAAGATATTCATACTCCACCTTGGAATTCAGATTGGCAAAATAGAAGCCGACCCCGGAGGCAATCACCAACAATATGGCCACGGGGAACATCAGCATTGTGAAAAAAAACAACACTGTCAAAATAAACAAAACCACTCTCAGTACTTTTACCAGTCCCGACGCTTTCGCTGGAACCAAACATTCCACATAAACATCACTCATTGTTCTACCTATCCTTTTCTATTGTTTGTACAGTCTGCCCTGCGCGAACCAATACAATATAGTAATGATATAACATCCAAAGACAAGTTGCAAGAACAGATTATAATAGCTTCCTTGACTTTGGAATAACCCCTGCGCTATAATGGCACAATAGAGTCAATATGATGAGAGAAAGGTGGGATCCTTATGCCGGTCATGGATGAATTCCGCGAGGAGCGGGAATCAATCAAAAATGGAACATTGAAACAAAAATGGCAATACTTTAAAGATTATTATTTGCTGACAGTAGTCATCGTCCTGGTGACAACAATTATTATAGGCGCCTTTATATATAATTATGTGTCGACAAAGGAAAATGCCTTTTATGCCATCATGTTAAACGCCTCGTCCTATGATGAAAACGAGTGGTTTGCAAATGAATACATGTTGGCTGCCGCCATTGACACAAACAAATATCAAGTTATTTTTGACGACGCCTCATATTATAAGTTAAACTCCAATGACGAGGTATCCTACACC
The DNA here is from genome assembly GCA_947175035.1 of uncultured Lachnospiraceae bacterium. GTDB lineage: Bacteria > Bacillota > Clostridia > Lachnospirales > Lachnospiraceae > Acetatifactor. The sequence goes on from CAMWLG010000054.1 coordinate 3,864, forward strand.
ACCATGCAAAAACTACAGACCTACGCCGGCGCCGGACAACTGGATGCAATGTTGGGCACCGGGGAGGAATTCAAATACTTCGCCAACGGCGTGGTTTTTATGGACTTGCGCAATCTATTGAGCGAAGAACAGCTTGCAAAATATGAGACCTATTTCTACTATGTAGATGACGCCCTGTTGGACAAGGCAGACGAAAACACCAAGAACCAGCTGGCTGTTGACCCCACGAATATTCCCGACCCCCGTAAACCGGAAGATATGGAACAACCCACACCTGTAGCAATCTACGTGGAGAGCAGCGACAAGCTGAATCAGTCTTTCTATTTTCCGAATGCGGAGGATGGGATTGCCATTGGCATCTATTCCAACACCTCCCATCCGGAAAACGCAGTAAACTTTATTGAGTATCTGTTGTCCGAATAAGTCGAATACTCTGAATTAGAGATCACTTCAATTGTTCCAGCTGCGCCATCCACGCGGTGGCGCATGCATCTGAAGGCATCCGCAGATCGCCTCTTGGCGACAACGCCACACTTCCCACCTTCGGGCCGTCCGGCAGACATGACCTCTTAAACTGCTGGCTAAAGAATCTGCGATAAAAAGTCTTCAACCATCCCAGAATCACTTCATCCTCATAGATTCCTTTAAAAGCAAGCTTTGCCACCCGATATACCTTCGACGGCTCAAAGCCGCAGCGAAGCATATAATACAAGAAAAAGTCGTGAAGCTCATACGGCCCCACCAAGTCCTCGGTCTTTTGGGCAATATGCCCCTCCACAGGCGGCAGCAGCTCTGGACTCACCGGCGTATCCAACACATCTGCCAGTACCTGTGTCAGCTCTGCATTCCCACAGTTATCGGCATAATATTGTACCAGGTGACGCACCAGTGTCTTGGGCACCCCCGCGTTGACGCCATACATAGACATATGATCCCCGTTGTAGGTAGCCCACCCCAGCGCCAGTTCTGACATATCCCCCGTTCCTATCACCAAGCCGTTCTCCCTGTTTGCAATATCCATCAGAATCTGAGTACGTTCTCTGGCCTGTCCGTTCTCGTAAGTCACATCATGATTGTCGGTGCTCTGTTTGATATCCCGAAAATGAACCTCTACCGCCTCTCTGATATCGATCTCCTCCAATGTCACTCCCAAGATCCCCGACAGCCTGCACGCATTGTCATATGTCCTGTCCGTCGTCCCAAAGCAGGGCATAGTCACGGCAATGATTCCCTTCCTGTCCAATCCCAGCATATCAAAAGTGCGTACCGTCACGAGAAGCGCCAATGTGGAATCCAGTCCTCCCGAGATTCCAAGGACAGCCTTTTTCAAACCCGTATGTTCATACCGCTTTTTCAAACCATAGGACTGAATAGACAATATCTCCTCACACCGACGGCTGCGTTTTTCCTCATCTGAGGGTACAAAGGGCGCGCAGCCAAAAGTTCTCTCCAATATAGTCTCACAATGATTTAATTCAAATGGAACCACCACATAAGACAGCTCCGGTTTCTTGCCAAATGTCCCCATCCTGCGCCGCTCCATATTGATGCGGTGCACATCCAAATCCCCAAACACACACTCCCCCACAAACTTTTTCGCCTGTGAGAGAATCGTTCCATTCTCCGCAATCAGGTTATGCCCTCCAAAAACCAGATCCTGAGTAGACTCTCCCTCCCCGGCGGAGGTATAGATATACCCTGACAGAAGCCTTGCACTGGCAGACTTCACCAAGAGCTCCCTGTATTCATCCTTTCCCACAGTCTCATTGGAGGCGGAGAGATTGACAATCACCGTTGCGCCCATCAACGCATGGTTGGTGGAAGGCGGATTGGCCACCCACAAATCCTCACAAATCTCACACCCCACAATCAGCCCTTTCAAATTCATGCAGCGAAAGAGCAGACTTGTCCCAAAAGGAACTTCCTTCTCACCAAGCTGACAACTTACCACCTGAGCATTACCCTCAGCAAAATGTCTGCCCTCATAAAATTCCGCGTAAGCAGGAATATTGGTCTTAGGTATCAACCCCAGTATCTCACCATTCTGAATTGCCGCTGCCACATTGTAGAGCCTTCCGTCCTGCTCCAAGGGAAGCCCCACAAACACCAAGGCGTCCTGTCCCCGTGTGCACGACGCAACCGTAAACAGAGCCTTCTTAGCCTCCTCCAGCAAAAGCTCCTGCAAAAATAAATCATTGCAGGTGTAGCCCGTGAGACACAGCTCCGGAAAAACAATGATTTTGGCACCCTTCTCACAGGCAAACTTCAATTTCTCACAGACTGCCTGCGCATTGTATGCCGGGTCTGCAACTTTTATTTTGGGGGTGACCGCCGCCACCTTGACAAATCCATGCTTCATTGTATTCCTCATTTCTGTGCCAGGTTCTACACACTTTTTTACTTGGAGCGCTTATACAATTCCTTTAATTCCTCCACGGAAAACACGTAATCACGATTGCAGAAATGACAATTGACCTCGATCTCCCTGCCCTCGTCAATCATATCCTGCAACTCCTTTTTCCCGATACTGATCAGCGCCCTCTCCACCCGGGTCTTGTCGCAATTGCACGTAAAGCGGCAGGGAAGGGTATCCGTCACCTCCGGCACCAAGCCCTCCAATACCAGTTGGAGCATTTGTTCCGGCGTATTTCCCTCGTCCAACATGGTAGTCACGGGAGCAATCTTCTTCAAATTCTCCTCCAAACGACTAATCACGTCCTCCTGCGCAAAGGGCATCAATTGGACGATAAAACCTCCCGCCTGACGCACTGTATTACTGCGCTCCATCAACACTCCCAATCCCACACAGGAGGGCACCTGCTCGGAGACCGCAAAATAATAGGTCAGATCTTCTGCTATCTCGCCCGTTTGAAGTTCAGTTTGCCCCACATATGGCTCTTTTAATCCCATGTCCTTGATAACGCTCAGATATCCGGCGCCCACTGCGCCACCCACATCCAATTTACCTATGGCATTGGCAGGCAGAATCACATCCGGCACATTGGCATATCCCTTTACATTGCCCTTGGAATCGGCCGTGACGGTCAATCCCTTCACCGGACCGTCCCCCTTAATCTGCAATGTCAGGATATCTTCTTCCCCTTTCAACATACTCCCCATCATAGCTCCCGCACTGAGAAGCCTTCCCAATCCTGCTGTCACCACGGGGCTGGTATTATGAGCGCTCCTTGCCGCCTCCACCATTTCTCTGGTCGTACACGCAAATGCGCGAATCTGGGCGTCTGCCGCTGTCGCCCGCACGATATAATCCTTCATTTGAATCCTGCTCTCCATATTCTATCTGTGTGTATCGTTAGTACATGATTCCTTGCCGTGCTCTCTCGCCACGACATAAACTCTCTCGCTCACATCGCTCACGTCCTCCAGTGTGTCCGCATCCAAAAGCTCCACAATCTCAAGCCCTGCTTCTTCCACCAACGCAGTCATCCGTTCAGCCGAATAACCTCTCTGTACATGAGTCTCCACAAAACGTCGAAACAGATCCCCTTTCTCTTTCACAAAAACCGTCACATCATACTCGTTCAGGGAATGATCACTATCATAATAATTCTCCCAAATAAAACTGCATTCCTCGCGATTCTCTGCTATGGTGGCGTCACCGATCACCTCGCGATACTTATAATCCGTATTAAAATCAAAGATAAACAGACCCCTAGGATACAGATAATTGTTGACTAACCGAAAAACCTCCGACAGCTCCTCTTCCTCCAATATATAATTGATGGAATCGCAGACACTGACCACAGTTCCCACAGTACTGTATAGTTCAAGCTCCCGCATATCCTGACAGAGATACAAGATAGACGAACCACTTCTTTCCTTTTTTTGCATGGCAATATCCAACATTTGCTCCGAGCAGTCCACACCGATACAATCATACCCGTCCGCATACAATAGCTCTGTCAATGTTCCTGTGCCGCAGCCCAAGTCCAACACCAGATTGCGCTCACTGGTCAAAACATCCTTTGCGTCCCGCTCCGGCTTGGAGATACCATGCTTTTCTATTGTCCGCACCAGAAAATCTTTCCACTGTTCATAGGGTGTGTTGTCCATAAAGATATCATACACTTCGGCAAAGCTTCCATAGATTCCCATAACCATGCTCCCACATAATCGGGTAGGGAAAATTATCTTTCCCTACTCGCCCAGCTTCATTGCGACAACCGCGCCTGCTCCCAACGCGATCACGCCTGTCACGACCCCAGGCACCGTGATTGCTGGGAAGCTTCCCATAGCAATAATGGCAATGGGGGAAGCCACAATCAGTCCGATAATCGCCCAGTACGCATACATAGGCGCTTTTTCAAAAATAATTTCCACCAACTTGGCAATGGCGAATATCCCCACTACCACACCGATTCCAAAGGGAATCAACACGCCAAAGCCCTGCAGAATCCCATCCACATTCAATGCGAGAAGCGCGCGGATAAAATCGCTGATACTATTGATAATGGGATTATAATAACCCATGAGCAACAGTATCATGGAGCCGCTGACACCGGGAATCACCATGGTGGCGGACGCAATCACACCCACGACAAAGAGCTTTGCCACATTGATGAGGTTAAAGGATAAATCCGCCGCAGCCCCCTCTCTTTCCCCCACAATGGCCAAACCTGCCACCAAGGCAAAGAAAATCAGAAATGACAAAATGTGTCCCGCCCTAATACTGTTCCCTTTGACATTTTTCCAAATGGCAGGCAGTCCACCCAGAATGAGACCAATAAACAAAAGATTCGTCTGAAGCGGGAAATTGGCAAATAGATATTCCAACCCAAAAGAACTCGCCACAATCGCAATTCCCATACCGACTGCTATGGGAAGCAGGAAAAGCACGCTCTTCTTAAATTCACTGAACAGGTGGGTGATACAATGAATCAACTTGTCGTAGATTCCCATCGCCACCATCATGGTGCCACCGCTGACACCGGGAATAATATTTGCAATACCTATCACCATACCTTTTAGAATACTTTTAATCATTTTTCAATCTCCGTTTCCCATTTCCCTTTTTATGATTACTTTTTATTTTTTGCGATATATCTTTTGAAAAAGTCCACCAGACATTTCATCTCTTCATCCGTGCCAATAGTAATTCGCAAGGAGTTGTCTATTCTGGGTTTCTCCCAATAGCGTACGAAAATATTCTCCTCCCGTAACGCCTGAAACAATTCCTTCGCCGGAATAGATTCATGTGATACAAAAAGAAAATTGGCATAAGACTCAGGAAAACTAAAACCTAAAGCGATCAATTCTTTTCCGACCCACTCCCTGGTCTGTATAATTTTCCGCGTGGTCTCCTTAAAATATGCATCATCCCGCACCGCCTCCACGCCAAGCGCCATGGACGGATAGTTCATCGTATAGGAATTAAAGGAAAATTTCACATCATTCAAGTACTTGATCAGCTTCTCATTGCCAATACAGAAACCGATTCTGAGACCCGCCATTGCCCTTGATTTGGAGAATGTCTGTACCACTAACAGATTATCATATTTCTCCAATAAAGGCAGCGTGCTGACCCCGCCAAAATCAATGTATGCCTCGTCCACAATCACAACCACGTCCTGATTCGCCTGAATGATCTCCTCCACCGTCTTCAGATCTTCCAACACTCCCGTAGGAGCATTGGGGTTCGGAAAAATGATACCCCCGTTCGGCTGCTTATAATCTTCCGGGCGAATACGCCAATTGTCATCCAGCGCACAGGTCTTGTAGGGAATCCTATACAACTCTGCCCATACATCATAAAAAGAATAGGTCACATCCGGAAACAGAATCGGTTGGCCTCCGTTAAAAAAAGTCAAAAAAGCCATGGACAACACATCATCCGATCCCACCCCCACAAACACTTGCTCTGGCTTCACTTGATAGTGATCCGCCAGGACATTTACAAGGGGTGTCACCCCGGAATCAGGGTAGAGCCTGAGCGCATCACAGTTGAGGTGCTGCGCAAGCTTGGCCACCCCCGGTGCCGGAGGATAGGGACATTCATTGGTATTTAACTTGATCATGTGGGGTTTATTGGGTTGTTCACCCGCCACATAGGGCACTACCTTGCGCACATTCGCTTCCCATTTCATGACAATCATCTCCTCAATTTATTCAAAACAGTATTTTACCATGCATCCATCGATTCGTCCAGCAATTCTTTCAGCTTCCGGTTCCAGTCTCCGGTTCCACACGCGCACGCGCCTCTTCACGATATAGCTCGGCCTGCTCAGGCATCCCCATGGCTTCATAACATGCAATCAATCCGTCGAATGCCCTTTCTCCGCCAGCTTTTATAGAGAGAGACGGCTCTGTCTCATAGACCGCATTATAGTACCAGATTGCGGCCTCCTCAAAATCCTGTATATTCGCATAGAAGTCCCCCATCTCACAACAAATCTCTGAGCAGCCCTCCCCTGCCAGCAGCTTGACAGCATATTTAAAAAATCCCGCGGTATCTCCCCGCAGTCTGGCAGCTCTTGCTGCGACACAACAAGCCTCCGTGAATTCCTTAGGACTGCGCCCCTCATCCCGCACGGAATCAGCAAAAAACTTCTCCGCCTTCAGGAAATCCTCATCGCTTCCCGCCACAAAAAGCTCCCTCGCATACATTTCATGCAGATGGGCGGACAGCCGAACCCCCTTGTCGGTCTGTCTGCAAAAATTGTTCAAATCCCGTCCCGCATGACTGCATTGAGGCATATGTGTGATAACAATATCACTGTCATATACCACCGGATCCAGCCTCACCATCTCATGGATAGGCTCCGTCCACACAAATTCCCGCTGCCTCTTGAAAAGCTTGGGGCGATACTCCTCATCAAAATTATAGACCGTTCCATACTGCAGCTGATTTCCATATTTCATCTGGACAATCTCTATCTCCGGCAGAAGACTTTCCTTGAGCAATCGATACCTGCTCCTGTTCTCCTCATCCAGCACCTCATCCGCGTCCGCCGAATAGATATAATCCATATGAGCCTTGGAAAATGCAAAGTTCCTCGCCGCACTAAAGTCATCCACCCACTCAAAATCATAAATCTGATCCGTATATCTCGCTGCAATTTCCTTTGTGCGGTCTGTAGACCCTGTGTCAACAATGACAATCTCATCCATCAAATCCGCCACACTGTCCAGACAGCGCGCCAATACCTCTTCCTCATTCTTCACAATCATACAAAGCGAAATAGTTACCCCTTGTGTTTTCACATCCATGCGACCCATATCTCCTTCGGCATCCCCGTCAATTTTCAAATATTCCTTTTAAATGTATCATCTTCCGCCCCCAAAAGCAACCCACAACCAAAAAGCAATTGTAATATATGGAACAAGCGGCACCGCTTTCTTCAAATTTCCATTCCCGGCAATATTCCCGCGCATCATCTGCACAGCCGTCAATCCCACAAACACTAAAAACATATGTATTACATAATCCGCAAAACCACCGCCCAAAGCCGCCATTGCCAAGGCACTGACGCAAAACGCATAGCAGTCCGCCCTGCCATATAATCTTGCAAAAATCAATTTCTGCAATAACCAGAATCCTATGATGGAACAAAGTGTCTGTGAACTTATGCCCGCCTTCACAAACAAAAGTCCTCCTACAGCACCACCAATCCACCAAATAAAGCGATAGACCATCTGCTCCCACCAGTCCATGATGGAGGCTGTCAACAGACAGCCTCCCAGTACTCCCAACAGAACCTCCACCCATATGGACTCGATCCCCACATGCATGATACACAAAACACTCACAAAACACAATGCAAGCACAATTCCCTTGCCACGGGTATCAAGCCATAAACTCCATTCCTCATCCAACGCCCCTATGCGCAGCAATCCAAAGGTAGTTGCAGTCACCACAGACATACAAAGAATCCCTCTGCCTGTCCACAAAACCAAATCCGTGTTCATCATATTCACCCGTACATCCCCGATTATTACGATTTTGCTTACTTAACCTTACCGCAATCTGGTACGCAGTTCATCCAATATCGTTCCCTCCACACCAAGCACAGCCAAGGCGGGATGCCGCTCTAACATCATATCCCCCTTATAAGCCCGCACTGTGACCGTGTAATCACCATCTTCCGACAAATTCAACGGTATCATAAAAGTGATTTCCTCCTCTTGCAGATAAGAAGGACTCATGCTATAGACATATTCACGGTTCAAAGTCTCATCCGCCGAGGCAATCTCCTCCGGGAACTCCACTTCGATTTTATCCACATAACCCCATGCACTGATGCTGAGACAACCGCTTTCTCCCTTTTTAAACACAGGCTCCTTCGGTTCCAAGATTCGTTCGATTCCGGCCTGCAAGTCAAATTCCATCGTTCCATAGGATATCTGACCCGCATTGCCCACCCGATCTGTCGCATAAGCCGTCACAATGAATTCCCCGCTAAATATTGGTTCGTCTGCACTGATATTTACTTCTATAACACCATTTGCATCCGGATAAAACTGCCTCACGACACCATTGTCTACATTTTGAATCTCCAGATACAAATCCTGCAGCCCGCTGAGCGTATCCTTGGCAGTCACACGAAGAACCATCGCCTGTTCTCTCCTGTCCAAAAGAGGCAGATTCTCCAAAACCTCCATTCCTGCAATCTCAGGCGGCTCTCCGTCCCCTATGATCTTGAGCCCATGCTGTCTGTCTTCCTGATAATCGGAATATACAATCTGCTCCCTGCCATCCGCCCCGGCAATGGGCACCAACGAGATTAATTTGCCATGGGCTTCCCTCCCCAGCAAAAGCTCCTGTTGAATCTCCAACCGTCTGCACATAAGGCTTCTCACTGCCATCACATATCCGGCATTCTGAATCGGACTCTTGCCACTGACCTCAAAATGCAATTTCCCCGCCGGAAGTTCAAGGCTTTCATCACTGATCGTGCCTGAGGGCACATCAATCTGACTCTTTACAGGCACCTCCCCGGTTATGTTGCTCTCGATAATCGCGTGATTGATCTGGTATGTTTCATGAGCCGGTCCTTTCATTCCAGCGCGGTATTCCATGCCAAAGGGCGTCTCTCCGTCACTTCTGACATAATAGGTTCCATCCTCCGCCTCATATACATTTTCACCTGTATGTATCACTAATTGTTCCGTAAAAACTGGCCATTCTATATCCTCAACTCCCCATCCCTTGCCGCCGATAGGAATATGAACCGTTGGGCTGGCATTGTCCGCGCGATCCAACGTTCGAATATGCAGATATTGCGCCTGCTCTGTCAACGGAATCATCAGATTGGCAAATGGAGTAAAATGTCCGTTTCCCGCACTGACCTCCGTGTCAGGGGATTTGTCCAGACAATACATATATCCCTTTACTCCAGACACTAAAGTATTAGCAGTAATGTTAGAGATACAGCTTTCCTCAAGAATGACCCCCAGATGATTCGCCAGATAGGATTTTACCATATGATAGTAGGTAGTTCCCCAATCCTTGGGTTCCTGCCAGCTCACATTCACGATATCCTCCCCTGCAGGACTCAGACTCACATAGTCAACCAAGACACCCTCTGGCGCTGCCTGATCCCCCGCAATCACTCCTTTCATATAATTGTCTTCTAAACTGCCTACTTCCTCCAATTGTATCAAAACATACCCGTTTCCCTTGTTCACTCCCTTCTCGCTGGCATAGGATCTGGCAACATTTGTCTGGATATAGCTGCTTCCCCCGTCCGCCGCAGTAGCTCGCTCCAAGTATCCGTTATAGGGGAATCCACAGGTATAATCAGTAGAAACGCCACACCCGACCTGATACTCCGCGATTACACTGCAGGTTGCGGGGGAATTCTCTTTTTCATTTTTACTGACTCGCGTCCCATGGATGGGGCAATCATGTCGGTAGTAGTCTGTCTCGTGTCCCTGACAGTTGTCGCTTCCACAGTTAGGGCAGTATTCCTCGTTGGTTCCTCCCCAATGCCATTTGTGTGTGCCAATATAAATATGTTGCAGCTTTTCCCCACACTTTATAGGGATGGTATAACATCCGGTTCCGCTGGACGCACTGCCACTATGTGCGTGATTGCATACCCCCTCCTGATGATAATGTAAAACGGCTTCTCCCGCGCTTCCACCACGATATCCACCGCCTCCTCCACCGCCTGAGACTCCTTTCTTCCCGACATGTCCTTGATTCATTGTATTATTCTTCCACAGGTCATCGTAGAATTCGCTTGTTATATTATTCGCATTTCCGCCCAAATCCTTGTCAGTATTTAAAGTGCCTCCCGGGTCTCCGTCATCATACGCTCCTGCCCCGCCTCCTCCGCCAGCTACCAATAAGACACCCGAATTGGAGGATGACACGAGCGTGTAACCTCCTCCGTCTCCATACGTCTGGCTGGGGCCGCCCCCGTTGTACCCGTTTTGACCTCCGACCTTGATTGCTAATGTTTCACCCTCCTTCAACCAGAAGTTCCCTGACACCAGGCCTCCCAAGCCCCCTTGGTGGTTGCCATAACCGCCTCCCTGAGCTCCATATGCCTTGATGCTGTAACATCCGGTATAGGGCACTGTAATCTCACAGCGCCCGCCAGAGAATGCCCATTGCCCTGAGTAAGACGGTTTCTTCCCTATCATATCTGACAAGAACACCTGCTGCCAGTTTTCTCCGTCTCCGCTTTGGTATAGCTTGTAAAATTTCTCCTTACTATCCGGCTGCTGCCAGCTTAAATCAACCGCTCCCTTTCCCTCATTCTCCTGATAATTGTCCAGCGCCGTCAGCTCAAGTTCCACCCACTGCGCATAAAGCGTCATGTCCTGCGCCGGAATCAATTGCGTTCCTGCGCCTCCCGCATATTTGGTGTACCCGCTGTCATAATACCATCCGCCAAAAGAATAGTTTTGCTTAACAGGCTGGGGCAGCGTGACAGGAATCCTCTCGTATGTGGCACAAATACAATCTGTATTGCCATCCTCCACATAAAAACTATAGACATTCCCCTTTAGCCTGCCCATAAACGGCAATGTCTTGCGCCATCCGGCAAAACGCTGTTTTCCTGTCAATGGTTGGATTTCTGTGCCACCCACAGTGTCAAAAGATACCTTGCAACCCGCAGGCGGACTAATCAAATCCGGATCCACCACACAACTTTCCCCATAGCCGCCATGAAATAGGGCGATACCCGCCTTCCCCGCATATTGTCCCGCAGCAGGGTCAACCTCCAGAGTTCCGGTCGACGCACGCCACATGGCATACAGGCACACACGACCCGCCAAACCGTCCCGATTGTAGTCACCCTCGCACAGATTATAAATCTCACTCTCATCGGCATAATAGGTTCCTGAACCATCCGGTTTTGTATTCCACCCCGTAAATTCCCATCCGATCCTCGTGTACGCGTTGGGGTTTAGACATGTCTGGGGAGTCACTTCCCTGCCATTGTACATAATTGCATTATTATACATATGGAAGCTGGGTGCCATATATCCTCCATAAACCTCGCCGCCGGTATTTGCATTATATACCACCTGATAGCGATTATAGCTGATGGCATGGCAATTATGCCAGGTCTTCTGCACTCCCTGCTCCAGATTGCGATTGAAAGGGCATAGATAATAATAACTCAGCCGGTCACTTAACTCGATATAATCCAAGCTTCGGGCAGCCTCTTTACTCATATAAATGTGAAAAGAAACAATGGGCTGCCCGCAATCCGCACAAATTGGGTGCCATGCTGAGAAATGCGGCTTATTACAGGTATCCTTGACAAACGACACGCCATGATACTGGTTCTCCGGAGGATAGCCATTATGACAGCATCTTACCTGGGCTAACGCAACATACCATTTAGCCACCGGAATGGCTCCCGTGCGGTCTTTTGTATAATAGTGCTCTCCCGTATTCAGCTCCCGCAGCGTTCTGGCTCCTTTCACAAGCACATCATCTGAGCCGTCTGCGGCATACCATTTCACATTCTGATCCCCCGCATTGGTCGTCCAAGCCTGTCCATCGGGAGAAAAAGTCACATAAGGACTGTTATAGATTGTTCCGGCCTGCACAGACAATCCGCCAATCCAGAGCCCAATCATTATCACTACATAAGTTCCAAATAATCTCCATCTTGTCATCACTCACACACCTTTACCACACGCAGAGCGCCTCTCGCAAGCTCCGTGTAAAATTGTTCTACCTCTCCTGCGTCCAAATACACATTGATTCTCTGCGCACAGGAATCCGGATCATCCCCTGCAATAGCATTGCCGCCATTGTCAAATACCTGCTCCACATATACCTCCTCCCATATCAGGCTTGCCAGACCGTCCTCCGCAACAGTATAGATATGAATTCTGTCACTGGCTCTGAGCACGCCGCCCACCACCTGATACAGATCCTCCGCTTTAAAGCTTGCGATCACAGGATGTTCCATTCCTGCCAGAGCCTCGCTTTGCCGCTCAAACATTCCCTCCGTGAGCAGGGTTCCCTCATCAATCGCAATTCGGGCTGTCAGTCCCACAAGCTGCTCCGGATTCACCAATGCCGTACCGGGGATTACTTTCTGATCCAATTCCATCTGTTTCAAAAATTTCTCAAAATTCTTCTCGGTAATCATCTCACCCTTAGGTATCCTCCTCGCCGCCACATATATAACACCGCGCTCATATTCACTCAACGCTTTTCTTTCAACCTGCAGCATTACCGCAAAGATACCAACAGCTGCCACGAAAGCCGCCACGATTGCTCCCATCCACGCTTTCGACCAAATCCTTTTCTTATCCATGTTTATCTCCTTTCACAGATACAATATCAACCAGCTTGCCTTTGTGCGCCTGAACAGTCATTCCTGCAAAGCCTTCCACCGGAAAGCTGATCTCACTGTATATTCCCGTGTGTTCTACCAACACACCGTTTGGCGCCCGAAGCTGCCCCAAAGTACCTTTCCATCTCTCCTTCACCAACCCGTTTGCGCCCACCCGCACGGCCTCTATCTTGTTTTTATCCACATTGTAGATCACAAAATCCCTGATTTCCACGGAACCTAAAATCAGCGCGGGATTGGCACACTCCCATTGTGCATCTAACTGCAAATTGTCTTGTACTGCATCCAAAAAGATGTCGTAAGCCATCTCCTCATCATGAATGCATACCTTGTTGGTTTTTCCGTATTCCTTCACATCAATCAGTGCAGCCGCCAGATTGGAGGCTGCCAACGCATCCTCCAAATAGGCAGCCGTGGAACGCCATGAGGCAAGCTGCAGCTGTGTATATACCAAAATACTCAGCAGTATCACAAAAAACGGTCCAACCACCCACTCTATCTGTCCTTGATCCTTGATACTTTGACTCCTGTTAATATTTCGCTGTTGACACCCTTCTCTCCTCAAACTCATGTTGTCCTCCCAAAATTCCCCGAATCCGCAGCACAATTTTGGTACCATAGCCCGCCTCGCCAAATGTTGTGCCACTCAAATCAGCCTCCTCAACTCCGCATTCAGACAACTCCCGCAACAATACCTCTCTGTCCTCCGGCAAAAGTCCCCCCGTGGTCTCCATACGTAGAATATAACTTCTTGCCAATTGGTCTACCTCTGACTTTTGCTGGATTAATTGGATATCATCCATGAATGCCAGCATGATCGTCAGCATAGCGAGGATAAAGATCCCTGTCACCATGATATTAGCTACGCTGCCACATTCCTTCTTCATGACCCCGCACCGCCTATGCCGCCCAAGATGTTAGAGGCCTTGGTAGTAAGTTCTCCCATGATGGTCTGAATAAAATTATCCAGACTATCCTTCATCACCACACACAAGAGCAGCGCAATGATACACAGCCCGACTGTCACCAAAATACCGTCAATCCCTGAATCTTTTTTCATAAACCCCATTCTCACAAATTTCTCTTTTAACTGTTTCATACTATTTCCTCCTTGTCTCTCTTTGCTTTTTTGGTATTCCAATTTACCGCTTTACTTCCATATTCAGTTTTGATTTTTGTTCCAACATAATTGCTAGAATGCGGCTTTAGAAATTTAGTGCCGCTGTAAACATTTGGGTAACGCAGGCATAGAGCACGATTCCAAGAACCGCCGCCAGAATCCCCAATTGATAGAAAGTAACGCTTCTGTCCAGAGAGCCCTTTCTCCTTGCCATGACAGACACCTCCATATCCTTCACCTGCTCCGCGATGTCGCCAAGCAACTCCACCGCCTGCCCTGATTCCATGGCCTGCAGCAGCGTGATACACAATGCGTCAATGTATCGGTTGTCAAAGCTGCTCTGGAAATGGTTCAACGCATCATACACATCCGCCTTGACAGTGACAGCCCCCGCCAAGTCCAAAAGCGCCTGCTTCAAACGCACATCCTGTACCCCCGCATAGCACTCTGTCAACGCATCCGTGACATACACACCCGCACGAATCTGAATCTCCAGCCCGTGATAAACAAGCTTTAATTCCGGAATCAGTCTTTCATTGTCCCGATGATCCAAGTATCGCACCAACAGATCCGGCAAAAAATAGAACAGCGCCGCCAGAAGCACAACGCTCCACCAGATCAACTGCAGACCAATGACAAATCCGACAAATGCCAAAAGAAGCTTTAACACCATCCAGCTTTCCGGTCGCAGCCAACTGCCAAAATGAAAAGCTGCGCCCTTTTTGCAAAGCCATTCCTCCGTTCTTTGGTACCAGCCGGTATCTTTACTTTTGACCGCCAAATACCCTCCCAATTCCTCACAGGCATGCAACACCTTTCTGCCTGACCCGCTTCTGCCAAGCAATATGATCCAGACAAACATCTCCACCGCCGCGATTACCGGAAGTGCTTTCAATAGCCACAGAATCGTCTCCTCTCTCACATTCTCACCTCCTTTCCAAGAATTTGCGCAGGAATAAAATAAGTATCCATCCCACGACTCCCAAGGCGATTCTTCCTGGCAGCGTATCCCACAGAATCGCCCAAATGGAAGCTTCTATCAGTCCATCCACAATTGCCAACGTAAACCCAGACATAGCCAGCAACAGAACCATATTGACCAACGCCTCCCGCATCATGCTTCTGCGTTCCTCACCCAACCGCAGGTACTCCCGCATGATTCTGCGGCTGCTATTTACCAAAAGTGAGAAATCTGCCAGATAGCGTACACTGATCTCCATATTGCGCACAAGCTCCTTAAACTTGGGATGTTCAATCTTCTCCGCCATGGAAAGAAGGGCAAGACTGGTATCACCCGTGGTCTGCGCCTCATAGCTGCACTCGTCCAATACAGAGCGAAGCGGCTCCTCCACATACTTGCTGATCTGAATGAAAATACCGGTGAGTTCTCCGGCGGTGACGCTATAATTGCCTAGAAAGTCCAGAAATTTAATCAGATTACTGTTTACACTGCGAAAGTTCTTAAGCTTACAGAGATACAAAAGCAAATATTCCGCCCCCAGAAATGCGGCAATCCCCAAAAATGCCGTTTTCCATCCCATGCCCGCCAGGAGCAGAATGAACACTCCTGCTATGGCTAAAATATTCAACGCAATCCATAGCTCCGCCGTCAGCATTGGGATTCGCCTCTTCCATCCGCTGTAATTGAGTTCCTGTTCCACCCGATACCAAAGCGAATGCTTCTTTTGGAGCATCAGGAGCTGTCTGCGGTTTTCCAGCAGCCTTCTTCTGGCGGCCTCCTCCATCTCCTCCCTACTTCTTCTCATAAAATTGCTCATCATCTCCAGCCAGCGAACCCGGACAAATAATAGCCCACATCCTAATATCAATAGGCAAAACACGAAAACATAAACGATTTCTCTATAATATTCTCTCATATACAAGACTCCTTCTCTTCTCATTCCACCCCTGGCATATATAAATCTGCCGTACCTTATAGCGCTCCATGAACACATACGTCTGGAAACAATCCATCATCCGCATCAGCTCATCCCTCGAATAGCGGCTGTCATACATGGCGTAATCCACCAGCTTGTCCGCCGCCTTATCCGCCGAGGAAGCATGAATCGTAGCCGCGCACAACTGCCCTGTGCAGGCCGCGTTCAAAAGATATAACGCCTCCTCCCCCTTGATCTCGCCAATGATAAAAAAATCCACATCCATGGTCAGTCCGGCGATGCTGATATGTTTTAAATCATAGCTCACCCGACTCTCTGTCGTACCCGGCAGGCTGTGCAAAAACATCATATCCGGATGGTAGAGTGTGGTCAGCTCGTCCGCCTGCTGCGTCACCAACACCGCCATATTGTCGGGCAAAGTTTCCTTCAATGCGTTGAGCAGCGTTGTCTTCCCCGAAGAATTACCGCCGCAGATAATGGTGGAACCCTGACGAAAGCGCTGCACCAACAGCTTTGCAGTATCCTCACTCATCATCTGCCTGTCGATTAATTCCCGAATCTGAGGAAAAAAACGCGGCACTTTGCGAATGCACAGATAAGGCTCGCTATACGTATTGATCAGGGGCATTGAGAGGGTAAACCGAAGTATGAAATCCGGATGACTATCCGTGTCGGTGAAACGCTGAATCGCGTTGAGATTGGAGATATTGACCTGATTTTTGGTGGCAACATAATCGACAAATTGGCGGTATTCCTTTTCACTGGAGAAGCTGATTCCCGCGTCCATCCGCCTGCCTTCCCGCTTGACGCGGATATTGTCATAACTGATCACCCGGATGTCCGATATACTTTTATCATCAATTAAGACGGACAGTTTGGAATAGCCAAAAATATATTGCTCGAAGGCTTCCAGTATCTGTTTTGCCGACTCCCCGTCCGTTTGTCCCCGGTGTCGCAGGTGTTCCGCCGCCTCCTGCAGAAACGCCTCTTTGCTCAAAGTCCCTCTTCGCATCTGCATCAGGGATGTCTGTTTCTGGGTCAGATAGTCGTCCACCAGCTGTCTGAGCCCCTCCTCAATCAAATCATCTTGTTCTCTGTGATCTTTCATAAAACCTCCTGACCGGGTCTGTTCACACACCAACCATTTATAAAAAATGAGAATTAGACACCGCCGATACACAGCGCCGCGCAGCAACGCCTTCTATCGTCATATCATGTGTGCAGACAGACCGCATAAATATTCCTTATTGTAGAAATTGGTAAATCTGACCGATACTGGTCAACCGAAAAAATAGATGAATCCACCCGACGTTCTCCCCATCGGATAAGACATAATTTACACTGTTTTTCTTTGAATGTCAATACCTAAATTTTAATTTTCCCAAATTTTTTAGCAGCAACTTTTTGACGGACTTGCCTTCTCCATCACCAACCTGCCATTAATATATTTTGCACTCACCACATCCGAGTCCGCCAGATAACACAGCCGTTCCAGACGTTTTCTGAGATCCGGCTCCGATGCGTCCTGCTCACGGGAATCGTCGAGCACGAGAATATCCGCGGCATATCCTGGCAGGAAGCTTCCCACCTTGCCGAAGAATCGTCCGCCGCCCATCGTGGCAAGATAGAACGCCTCTGTAAAAGACAAAGGGGCAGCGCCATCATCCCGCAATCTCCAATAAAGCTTAGAGACCGATATGGTGTCCTGAATCGCCCGGAACATGGAAATGGAAAAGCCTCCCGCGATATCCGTCCCAAGCCCCATGTTGATCCCCTGCTCCAGATATTTTCTCGCAGGCGCAATGCCAGACGCCAGACTAAAATTGGAATTGGCACAATGGGCGACAAACACCCCGTTTTGCTTCATCAATTCAAGCTCCGCCGCCTCCGGATAAACACAGTGCGCCATCACCGCAGGCCCATTAGAGCCAAACAGTCCGAACATATCATAGGCATCACCGTAGCTTTTTGCCTTCGAATTCAACTTTTTCACCAGCTCAACTTCATTCGGATTCTCCGCCAGATGGGACTGGACGGGCAGATGATATTCTTTGGAAAGTTTCCCCAGACCCGCCATCAACTGATCCGTACAGGAAGGAACAAAGCGAGGCGTGATAATCGGCTTTATTTCACAATTCCAAGAAAGCACTGTCTCTATAAAGTCCCGCGTGTCCGCCAGCGAGCGCGCCGTGTCCTCACAAAGACCCTCCGGCGACTGCCTGTCCATATTGACTTTGCCAATATATGCCGCGAATCCCGCATCTCTCATCAACTCCGCAAGCTTCAAGGAGCTGTCCTTATGAATCGTGGCAAAAACACAGGCCCTCGTGGTGGGTGAATGTAAAAGCGTGTCCACAAAGCTTTGGTATGCCGTCTCCGCATAATTCATGTCGGCATATTTCATTTCCTCGGGAAAGGCATACTCCGCCAGCCAATCCAGCAGCTCCCTATCCATCCCCAATCCACAGAAAGCAAACTGTGAAGCATGCAGATGTAAGTCCACCATACCAGGGATAATCAGCTGATTTCCATAGTCATGAATTGTCTCTGCAGAATCGTCTGACGCACAAAACTCTTCCCATGTGCAGGTCTTCTCGATCACCCCTCCATGCACTACCAGACAGCCATTGCGGATGGTATGCAGGGTCTTATGGTCTTGTGTATATAGAATGTTTCCTTTGATAACCATCCAATCTCACCCTTTCCAAAGCATCCGATTGTCCTCAAAGAACGCCTCCAACCTTCCCTCGTCCTTAAGCCATGAGAGATAGGAGCGCACCGTGCTTCCCACCAGCACATACTGCTCAAAATTCATGTTGAGGGAATACTCCCGAAACAGCTTTTGCAGCACCGTTTCAAAGCTTGCAGGCTCTTTGCAAATGCCCACGATCTTCTCCCCAATCTGGTATACCTTGTCCATATTGGCCTGGGCAAGAGGCACAATATCCTCTGTCTCCTCCGCATGGGAAGGCACGAACACTGCTGCCTCCATCCCCTTCACCTTCTCCAAGGTGTCAAGATAGGCAGCCACATCATAAATAAATCCTATCTGATATTTCTCCAAGGTCTCCATGCTCGACAGACAATCCGCCAGATACACCACATTGTCCCCCGTCCGAAACCCGACCATATCAAAAAAATGTCCTGGCAGAGGAATCATCTCCATCCCCTCCGGCAACACCTCGGGCGAGAGGGCTTCCGCACTGCTCTCCTGAGCCAGCAGGAATTTATGCCGCAGCTCCTTCATGGGAAAACCTCCATACAGAAAGGCAGGCTCCAAAATGGGATGGTTCGTAAAATCACATTCAATCCCCGGGGCATAAATCTTACAGTCTGTCTGCCCCTGCAAATACTTGTTGCCGCCAATATGGTCGGCATTGGAATGGGTGTTGTAGATAGCTGTCAATTTCCATTGATTCTGATCCAGAATTTGCCGCACCTTACGTCCCGCGTCCTTGTCGCTCCCGCTGTCGATCAGACAGACCTCCTGCTCCCCCGTCTTAATCAATCCTATCTTGGCAGGGCTTTGGATGTAGAAGCTTCCGCCCCGTACTTGCACCAATTCATACATAATGTAATCCCACTTTCTTCCCTCTGGGGGATCAGCCCTCCAAATCGGCGGGCTGACCTCATGTTTCTTTACTTTCTTATGAATTGATTATATCAGGGCAAACTGTTGTTGTAAACGATGTTTTAGAACCACGATTATCACTATTGTTCCTGCTGATTCTGCCTCTGCCGCATATACTCATCCAAGTCATCTCCTGACATCCAAGAATCAGGGTCGGCAAACTTGTGAGGACCATAGGAATATCCCCCGTGATATTTGACGGTCACATACATCGTCTCTTCCTCCCCGACCAGCTTCACATAACAGACTTTATTCTCGAATTTATCCGTGATGTCTACCTTATGGTTATACCAATAAACCCAGACCGTTCCATCATCCTCATACTCTACCTCCGGTGCTGTCAAATGCTCTAAAAGCTCCTCTTCGGACAAAGGTCTTTCACTTCCGTCCGGCAGGATTTCTATTCCGCCTCCGCCGCGCATACGTTGGTTGCCATCGCCGTCCGTGTATACTGCATCATAACTCCCGTCCGCGTCAAAATGAACCGTCACATTCGTCTGGTCACCATGAATCCACAACTGCATAACGCGCTGGATTCCCCCTATGTCAGCGGCATAAGCGACCATACCGCTTCCTGAAATCAAAATACACACAGCCACGACAGCGACTGCCGTCTTAAACATATTTTTTTTCTCGATTCTCTTCATTTTCTCTTCCTCCATAGAAAAATCACAGGAGGTCTTGATTGCGGAAAATGCCTGTTTATATTTTTCCCTATTCGTCATCTTCCCATGCCTCCTTCAACACGCGCCTAAGCGCCTCTCTCCCGCGCGATAATCTGACCTTCACGTTCCCTGGCGTCACCTTCAGGATATCCGCAATCTCCTTCACGGAATAATCCTCGTAATAAAACAGGTGAATCACAATGCGATACTTTTCAGGAAGACTCATGACTGTCTCAAACAGTTCACACGATTCCGCCGATTCAAAGGTCAATGTTTCCACATAATCCTCCAACGGCAAAGAATTGCGCCTGAAAAAATTCGTGTTCTTATTTTTCGCCTTATTGATCGCTACCCTGATTAGCCATGCGCGTATGTGCTGCTCCGACGCAAAGTCCTTTTTGTGCAACCAATACTGAATGAATGTTTCCTGGACAACCTCCTCCGCGTCATGGGGGTTCTTACAAACATTAAACGCCACGGCATAAAGGCTGCTTTTGTATTTTTCAATCAGTATCTCCACCGATGGTTTCATAAGCATACTCCTGAGATAATTTGAAAGGCCTTTCATTGATAATACAAATGAACGGGGAGAAAGGTTACAAGAATCCGAAATTTCAGATATGCCGGTATTTATAGCTTTTTAGTAAAACAGATAATTCTATTTGCTTCTGTAAAATTCATAGCCGTGTGAAATTGGAAGCTAATATCATTGTCGATTTCACAATCACTGGCAAATTCCTTACAGCCTTTATCTTTTGCCCACATCTCGCACTCATTTAGCAGCTCTTTTGCGTATCCCCTATTACGATAGCTTTCCATAACAAAAATACCCTCTAAGTATCCCACAGGAGAGTTTTCCGTACCTTCCACATAATCGTACCGTAATTGACACTGCGCGAAGCCAACAGGAATATCGTCTTCATATTTCAGAAATATTTGAGCATCATCTTTGGAAAGAA
>CAMWLG010000055.1 GCA_947175035.1 uncultured Lachnospiraceae bacterium
TAGCTCAGTCGGTAGAGCACCTGACTTTTAATCAGGTTGTCGGGGGTTCGAATCCCCCATGCTTCATTTTGCGGTATCACTCGCGAGGGAGATACTTTTTTTATGCGCGAGTAATGAGGGTAGGCAGAGCCGCTAAAGATAAGGCAAGGGAAGATAAAATGGAAAAGAATGAATCAATGAAGGAAGTTCAGGAGGTGCGCCAGGAGAACAAGATGGGCGTGATGAACGTCAACAGGCTTTTGATCACCATGTCGCTGCCTATGATGATCTCCATGCTGGTGCAGGCATTGTACAATATTGTAGACAGTATTTTTGTGTCCCAGATTAATGAGTACGCGCTGAGAGCGGTATCCCTGGCATTTCCGGTGCAAAGCCTGATGATTGCGGTGGCGGTGGGCACGGCAGTAGGGGTGAATGCCTTTTTATCCAAGACATTGGGAGAGAAGGATTTCAAGAAGGCGAATGTGATTGCTGTCAACGGGATCTTTTTGGCGGCAGTCAGCTTTGTGGTGTTTGCCCTGGTGGGAATCTTTGTGAGCGGCCCTTTTTTTGCCAGTCAGACGTCGATTGAACAGGTGAGAGAGTATGGTGTGACATATTTGACCATATGCTGTACCATGAGCATTGGAATCTTTATGCAGACGATCTTTGAGCGGCTTCTGCAAGCCACAGGCAAGACTTTTTATACCATGATCACCCAGGGGACGGGCGCTATCATCAACCTGATTTTTGATCCCATATTCATCTTTGGTATGTTCGGGCTTCCTCAGATGGGGGTTGCGGGTGCGGCTCTGGCAACCGTGCTGGGACAGATCGTTGCGGCTGTGATGGCTGTCATATTTAACTTAAAATTTAACGGTGAGATTAAGCTTTCTTTTCAGGGCTTTCGCCCGAATCTGGGATTGATTGGGCAGATTTACAAGGTTGGCGCACCTTCTATCGTGGTACAGTCTGTGGGTTCTGTGATGACCTATGGAATGAATCTGATTTTGGAGGCGTTTGGCGCGGCTCAAACGGTGTTTGGCGTGTATTTCAAGCTGCAGAGCTTTGCGTTCATGCCGGTGTTTGGCTTGAATAACGGCATGGTTCCCATCATCGCCTACAATTACGGTGCCGGCAAGCGGGAGAGAGTCATACACACCATACGCAGCAGCGTGGCTTTCGGTATGGGTATTATGTTGTTGGGATTGTTGGTGATACAATTGTTTCCGGCGCAGCTCATCGGGCTTTTCAACGCGACGGAGGAGCTGTTGGTGATAGGTGTACCCGCACTCAGAACCATCTCTCTGAGTTTCGTGTTTGCGGGATTCTGTGTTGTGGCGGGGAGTGTGTTTCAGGCTTTGGGAAATGGGGTATACAGCATGACCGTCTCCGTGACGAGACAGCTCTGTGTCCTGCTTCCCGTGGCAAAGTTACTTTCCCTGAGCGGGAGGGTGGATATGATTTGGTGGGCTTTCCCCATTGCGGAGCTTTTCAGCGTGGGATTGAGCGTGTTTTTCCTGATTCGTATCTTTAAAAAGATTATCAGCCATATTGGGGAAAATACAAGCCGGGCTTGACAAGACAAAGGGCAACTGGCTATAATACACTCAGGCGGATATGGCGGAATTGGCAGACGCGCTGGTTTTAGGTACCAGTGGGCAACCGTGCAGGTTCGACTCCTGTTATCCGCACTCAAAATATATGATCTCCAGCTACAGCGGGCAGGGAAAATCTTCCCTGCCCGATTGTGATTAAAAATAATGATTGGCTGAATGCTTCATCAAAAATTTCACGTTATAGTTATTGGAACTGCAGATGGAATTGATCACCTGCTCCGCTGCGTCCCTGGCACTGTCGTTCACGCAGATAATGCAGTTGAACTTCTTGCGGTTAAAAATAGAAGGCTTAGGCCAGCGGATATAGTAGGAGATGCGATTTCTCAAAAGCTCCCGCTCAATCTCTCTTTTGCAATCCGGGTTATCAACCTCGCAGAGTTCTATTTCATTATTTACCTTTAGTGCTGTATATAGTGGCTGCATAATCCTACCTCTTACGCAAATCTCTTGAATAATGGATATTTGAATCCCAAACACAATTATTATATCACAACCAGATAGGAAAGTGCAATGAAATACTTGCCACTTTTGTTAAAAACAGATATACTATGATTAGTTGGGAGTTAGTGTTGCCTAGAGGCGGAAAGGATGGGTCGCTATGGAATTTTTTGAAAAACTGGGGGAGACCATTACCACAAAGGGGAAAGAAGCTACGGACAAGGCGAAGAAGATGGCGGAGATTGCCAGTCTAAAGAGCCAGATATCGACTTGCGAGGAAGTGATCAAGAAGAACTATATGGAGATTGGGCGCCTTTTCATGGAACAATATAAGGATGCGGAGGACGCGCCTTTTGAGAAGCAACGCACGGCCATTCTGAACGCGCAGGCCGGCGTGGAGGACTTACAGAAGAAAATCCAAAGCCTCAAGGGATTGTGATAATTGAATAGACTTTATATTCAAGTTGTGATATACTGTATCTATCTATTAAATCCAGCGATCACAAAAGGGGTGATAATATGACAGATGGTGAAAAGCTTGATTTACTGCTTGAAAAAGTAGTAGGACTTGACCAAAAGGTAACAGGACTTGATCAAAAAGTAACAGGACTTGACCAAAAAGTAACAGGACTTGACCAAAAAGTAACAAATCTTGAAAACGATATGGTTGATGTAAAAACAGATTTAAGACGTTTACATCGAGATGCAGATTTTATTCTTAATGAGGTCGAAAGAGTGCATGATATTTTAAATAAACATAAGAACGACAGAACAGCGCATACGGCATAACAATTACATCAACATATCCAAACAAGGTGCAACGCCCATTGATTATTAAGGACGTGGCACCTTGTTTTCAGGTGCAGGGGAAATGTTCCCCTGCTTGATTTTGTCATTGTCTCACCGCTGGTTGATTTCCCATTGCTGTTGATTGACAATCGCGTCTGAATCCGGATTGAGGAAAAACAGTTCATCATGGGGGCAGCGGTTGGATGTGTTGGGCGTTACAACGCTCTGCGTCCCGTCGGGATTGTCAATGATGGTGGTAGAGCCCTTGATCAGCGCCGGATATTCCGGCAGGGCAAGGGTCGCCACGCCCTCATAGGCGAAGGGGCATTGCGAGGTGGCGATCAGGCCGGTGTAACCACAGATGCGTCCCTGATAATGGATATCACACAGTTCTGTGGGTTCCGTGTCCACGGCAAAGTATTCTGTCACCACGCAGCCCTGTTCCTCACAGAGACCGGGAGTGGGAAGCTTGCCGGATTTGGAGCAGATCTGCGTCTGCACCAGACCCTCGGGAATCGGGAAGGTTGTGTTGGGCAGTTCCTCGTGGATTCGTTTCATAGTAGATTTCCAGAGGTTCTTGGCAACGTCTCTCTCTCCATTATTCTTAAGGGTCACGTTATTGTCATAGCCGGCCCAGACAGTCGCCGTGTAATAAGGGGTGAAGCCGGCAAACCACACATCCTGGTACTTTTGGGAGGTGCCGGTCTTGCCCGCAATCGCCATGTTGGGGTTAAAATTACATCTGCCGCCGGTACCCTTGGTCACTACATCCGTCATGGCATCTGTCAGGAGAAAAGCCGTGGTCTCCTTGAGTACCTGCCGGCTCTTTGGAACGGTGTTGTCAAGGATGACATTGCCGTCCGCGTCAGTCACTCTGGTGTAAAGCTTGGGCTCCATATAAGTGCCCAGATTCGCTATGGAGGCATAGGCGGCGTTCAGTTCGTAGGGGCTTACGCCGTAGGTAATACCGCCGATAGCGGTGGGCTGCTGGACATCGGAGAAGTATTGGTCGCCAATCCATACGCCGTCCGTGATCGTGGTGAAACCAAAGTTGATCAGATAATCATAACCCAGCTGGGGAGTCAACACAGTAAATGTCTTGACGGATATAATATTTAATGACTGTTCAATCGCATAGCGGATGGAGCAGATTCCCTTCCAACCTACCTTGTCCACGTCATACCAGTTGTTGACCGGCGTGCCGTTGTCATAATTGAAGGGGGCGTCGTTGTAAACAGTGGCAAGCGTCTGTCCGTTGGCGTCCAACGCGGGTGCAAAGGCAGCCAATACCTTGAAAGTGGAACCGGGAGAGCTGCCCGCAGAGGTAGCACGGTTCAGCGTGCGTCGTCCCTCCTTGGCGCCGCGGCCGCCTACCATAGCGACGATATAGCCGGATGTCTGGTCTTCTATGACCATGGCTGCCTGAGGCTGGGCCGTCATGGAGATGCTCTCGGTGAAGCTGTCGGATTCGGCATCCATGCCAAGCTCCTCCATCATGGCGGCGCGGTAGACGTTGATTGCCTCATAGGCGGCATCCTGGGAGGAGAAGATCAGGTTGAAATTCCGATCTTTATTCTCTTTATACCAACTCATCATATTTTCCTTGCTGTAATTGTGTCTTTCATCGTTGGTGTCCGTGATGGTCAGGGCATAGCTCAGATACCAATGCACACCGGCGTTGTAGTTATCCTCGTTGGCAAATTCCTCGTCAGCTATGCGCTGGATTTTGGGATCCAGCGTGGAGTCAATGCGCAGTCCGCCGGAGGACATCATATACTCCGCGGTAACGTCCGGGTAGCCGGCGGCGACCAGATCTTTTAACACCTGCTCATACACGGCGTCAGAGAAATAGGAGCCGGCGGTGGTGTCTGCTACCTTGAAGTCCACGTCATGCATGCTGATGCGCTCATACACGGTCTCTGTGTCCGCGATCGCTTCATTATACTCTTCATCCGTGATGAATTTAAGCTCCTTCATCTTCTCCAGACACTTCTTGCGGCGTCTTGCGTTGTTCTCCGGATAGCGGATGGGGTTGTTGGCCGAAGGATTCTGGGTGATGCTGGCGATGACCGCACTCTCCGAGATGTTGAGCTCAGAGCAGGTCTTGCCAAAATATCGCAGTGATGCCGCTTCTACCCCCAGCGTGTTCTGTCCTAAGTTGATAGCATTCATATAGCGCAGGAGCACCTCGTCCTTTGTGGAGTTCTTCGTCAGCTCCTGGGCCAGGTACTGCTCCTGGATTTTACGCTTGACCGACTTGATCATATTATCTCCCTCCTCGGTCCAGGAGGTGAACACGGTATTCTTGAGAAGCTGCTGTGTGATGGTGCTGGCTCCCTGCTTCTCCTTGCCGCCGGTCTTGACGAACTGGTAGCCGGCGCGGACGATACCCTGCATATCAATACCATTGTGCTGGTAAAAACGCTCGTCCTCGATCGCTACAAACGCTTGTCCCAAATGTGTGGGAACCTGATCTATCGTCACCTCAATACGGTTGGAGTTGGTGCTGACATACTGGTCAATCTCGTTACCCTCTCTGTCATACACGATCGTCGCCTGTCCTGATGCAATCACATCGCTGGTCCGAATCTTGGGCGTGCCTTCCAGAATGCCGTGGAACATGCCGATACCGGCGGCGACTCCGCAGATGCCGATGCCGAGACATGCCACAAGCGTCAATTTCACACAGGACAATATAAATTTTCTTTGCCATTTTCCAGCTTTAGAGTTCAGTGCCTTTTGTTTTTCCCGGACACCTCTTTTACCATAATTCATACGATTCGCCTTTCATGAAAAAATTGCTGCTTTGGGAATAGGATACCCGCCCTGCAGATTTTCTATAATTATATCAAAAAACAATATGTAAATAAAGGTTTTCTTTCCAGTATTAAGAATTGTTTCACATTTTGGACAAAATATGCTAAGATTAAATTATTTAGTGCTGTATCGCGAGCATATTCGTGATATGCGGAGGGTTATTATGGATTCTTATAGAGTGCTTCTGGAGGGCGGCGAGGGAGAGATTGTCGAGAAAAAATCCCGTTTTATCGCCACGGTGGCTAAGTGTGAGACGGAGGAGGAAGCAGTTCGTTTCATTGAGCAAATGAAGAAAAAATACTGGGATGCCAGGCATAACTGTTCCGCCTTTGTAATCGGCGACAGGGGGGAGCTGACCCGCTGCAGCGATGACGGGGAGCCTTCCGGAACTGCGGGACGCCCCATGCTGGAAGTGCTTTTGGGAATGGGGATCCGCAATGTGGCAGTGGTGGTGACCCGGTATTTTGGCGGGGTGCTCCTGGGGACGGGAGGACTGGTACGGGCTTACACTCAGGCCGTAAAGGAGGGGCTCGCCAATTGCAGTATCGGGGTCAGGCGGCCTGGGCATGAGATAGAGGTCGTGACAGATTACAATGGTGTGGGCAAAGTGCTCTATCTGCTCAGGCAAAACGGACTGGAACCGGAGGACAGCCGTTATGCGGATGATGTGACACTGCGGCTGATTGTCCCCGCTGAGCGGGCGGAGTCCCTTTGCGCGGAGCTTACAGAGGCCACCTTTGGCAAGGCAAAAATAGACAAGATACAGGAATTGTACTATATTGATAAAACGTAACGGTTTTGTTTGGGATTCCTATGAGTTTATCAGGAGGGAAAAACTATGGATCAGAAGATGACATTGGAGGAACTGTTGGAGCTTTTGGAGTCCAAACAATATACCAAGCTGCGCCAATCGCTGGCGGAGGAGAATTCTGTGGATGCGGCCGCATTGCTGGAGGAATTGGAGGAGCAACAGCTCCTGCGCGCATTTCGGATCTTGCCCAAGGACTTGGCGGCGGATGTATTTTCTTATATGGAGCCAGACGTTCAGCAGACGATTATTTCCGCCCTGTCTGACAGGGAGACTGCCAATATCATCAACAATCTGATGGCGGACGACGCTGCGGATCTGCTGGAGGAGATGCCGGCAAACGTGGTGACGAAGATTCTGGAAAACGCCAATGCGGAAACAAGACGCGACATCAATCATTTGCTGCGCTATCCCGAGGATTCCGCGGGAAGTGTCATGACGGTGGAGTATGTGGATCTGAAGGAAAATATCACGGTGGAGGACGCCATCGCGCACATCCGTCATGTAGGGCTGGACAGCGAGACCATCAATGTCTGTTATGTGTTGGACAAACAGAGAAGGCTTCTGGGAACCGTTGCCTTGAGATATCTGCTTTTATCTGACCCACAGGAGCGCATAGGCAATATCATGCATGAAAATGTCATTGCCATTGGCACCCTGATGGATCAGGAGGAGGTAGCCGCTCAGTTTAAGAAATATGACTTTACGACAATGCCTGTGGTGGACAATGAGAACCGCCTTGTGGGAATCATCACCGTGGATGATATCGTGGATATCATGGAGGAGGAGACCACGGAGGACATGGAGAAAATGGCTGCTATCGTGCCCAGCGACAAGCCTTATATGAGAACCTCGGTCTGGGAAACTTTCAAAAAGAGGATTCCATGGCTGCTTTTATTGATGGTGTCTGCCACCTTTACCGGGGCCATCCTGACCAGGTTCGAGGATGCTCTCAGTGCATGTGCGGTGCTGATTGCCTTTATTCCCATGCTGATGGACACGGGGGGAAACGCCGGCGGACAGGCCAGCGTGACCGTGATCCGCGGGTTATCCCTCGGGGAGATAGAGTACAGGGACGTGCCCAGAGTTGTGTGGAAGGAGGTGCGGGTGGCGCTGATGTGCGGGCTGTGCCTCGCGGCTGCCAACTATTGCAAACTGATCATCTTTGACAGAACGGGAATGCTGGTGGCATTTGTGGTGTGCCTGACTCTCGTTGTAGCGGTGTTGATGGCTATGATTGTGGGGTGTATCCTGCCAATTGTCGCGAAACGTATCGGCTTCGACCCCGCAGTGATGGCGAGCCCCTTCATCACCACTATTGTGGATGCGCTGTCATTGCTCGTGTACTGCATGGTGGCGAGTATCGTGCTGGGGCTATAAAATGGTTCCTTCAAAAGGTGAATGACCGCACTTGACGTGTCCTGCAACTTATTTTATAATAAAGGGAAGTATGGGGTAAGAACTTGACGGTGGGGATCGTCAGAATGGGGATTACAGATGATTAAGAGTATGACTGGTTTCGGCAGATGTGAGATTGCTGAGAACAACAGGAAATTTACGGTAGAGATGAAGTCCGTCAATCACCGGTATCTGGACGTGAGTATCAAGATGCCTAAGAAGTTCAATTTCTTTGAGTCGGCCATTCGCGGTGAGTTGAAGGATTACATTTCCAGGGGTAAGGTAGATATTTTTATCACCTATGAGGACTTTTCCGAGGACAATTCCAGTGTCCGTTACAATAAGGATGTGGCGGCGGAGTATTTGAAATACCTGCGGCAGATGGCGGAGGACTTTCAATTGGATGACGATATCCGCGTGTCCACGCTGTCCAAATATCCGGAAGTGTTCACCATGGAGGAGAACAACGATAACGAGGAGGAGCTTTGGAAGGAGCTGCAGAAGGCTGTCAGGGGAGCGGCGGAGATGTTTGTGCAGAGCCGCATCACCGAGGGAGAACGGCTGCGTGAGGATTTGATAGAGAAGCTGGATGGCATGCTGTCATTGGTGGATTTTATCACAGAGCGTTCCCCTCAGGTCGTGGCGGAGTACCGGCAGCGGCTGGAAGATAAGGTCCGGGAGCTGCTTGGGGACAATACGGTTGACGAGTCAAGACTTCTCACGGAGGTTACTATTTTTGCGGATAAGGCATGTGTGGATGAGGAGCTTGTGCGCCTGCGCAGTCATATCGAAACGACCAAGGCGACGCTGATCCAAGGCGGAATTGTTGGACGAAAGCTTGATTTTATTGCACAGGAGATGAACCGGGAGGCGAACACCACTCTTTCCAAGTCAAATGATTTGGAGATTTCCAATTGTGCCATTGAGTTAAAAACAGAGATAGAAAAGGTTCGCGAGCAGATTCAAAACATTGAATAGGGGCTATTTATGTTAATTCATATCGGTTTTGGCAATATTGTGAACACAACCAAGATTATCGCTATCGTAAGCCCTGATTCGGCGCCGATCAAACGTATGGTACAGCGGGCGAAGGAACAGGGAAGTGCCATAGACGCCACACAGGGGCGCCGCACCAAGTCGGTGTTGGTGATGGAGAACGGGCAGGTCGTCCTGTCGGCGCTTCTTCCGGAGACCATTGCGGGCAGGGCGCAGATTGTGGGACAGGAGGTGCCCTCCGAGAACAGTACAGCGGAGAACAGGTTGGCGGACGGAGAGGGAGAGGAGTAGGTATGGACAATACAGTGCAAAAAGACGGTATTTTGATTGTGATATCCGGCTTTTCAGGAGCGGGTAAAGGTACCTTGGTGAAAAAGCTTTTGGATACTTATGACAACTATGCGCTCTCTATCTCCATGACCACAAGGGCTCCAAGGGAGGGAGAGCAGGATGGCGTCCATTATTTTTTTACGGATCGGGAACATTTTGAGGAGAAAATCGGACAAAATGGCCTGATAGAATATGCGCAGTATTGCGGCAATTATTATGGAACGCCCAGGGCGTATGTGGAGGAACAGCTTCAGTCAGGGAAAAACGTGGTTTTGGAGATTGAGATTCAGGGAGCCATGAAGATTAAGGAGTTGTTTCCCGAGAGCCTGCTTTTATTCGTGACGCCCCCCACGGCGGCGGAATTGGAGCGCAGGCTTAAGGGCAGGGGAACGGAGACGGAGGAGGTGATCGCCACCCGTCTTGCCAGAGCATATGAGGAGTCAGAAGGCATGGATGCCTATGATTATATAATGGTAAATGATAATCTGGATGATTGTGTGAAAGAACTGCACCAGGTTGTGGAGGCGGCCCGCAGGGCGCCTGTCCGCAGGGAGGCATTTATCAAAGAAATCAGAGAGGAACTGAAAGGTTTCATGAAAGGAGCACAAAAATAATGTTACATCCGTCTTATTCAGATTTGATGAAAGTAGTAAACAGTGAGGTGGAGCCCGGGGAGGCACCTGTGGTGAACAGCCGCTATTCTATCGTGATGGCAACCTCCAAGCGTGCGAGACAGATTATCGCAGGCGAGGATCCGCTGGTGGAAGGGGACGTGCAAAAGCCCCTGTCCCTTGCAGTTGAGGAGTTAAATCAAGGGATGATCAAGATTCTTGGGGATGAGGAAGAGGAATAAGCAGGGATTTAACAATAGTCGGCGTTGTCTGTATATGCCGGCTATTGTCGCATATTTGGAGGACAAATGAGTAGTGGTATGATGAAAATGTTGTTTGTTTCTCTGGGCTGTGACAAGAATCTGGTGGATTCAGAGATGATGCTGGGGATACTGGAGGAACATGGGGTTAGCTTTACGGATGATGAGAGCGAGGCGGATATCGTTGTGGTAAACACCTGCTGCTTTATCGGGGATGCCAAGGAGGAGAGTATTAATACCTTGCTCCAAATGGCGGATTTAAAGGATTCCGGGCAGATAAAGGCATTGATTGCAACAGGTTGTCTGGCACAGCGTTATCAGGAGGAGATTCAGCGGGAGATTCCGCAGGTGGACGCTATTTTGGGTACCACGGCGATTGATGAGATCGTGGATGTGTTGGAGGAGATTCTTTCAGGGAGAGCTTCTAATCATTATAAGAGTATTGACGCACCTCCTGTCACGGGTGTGAGGAGAGTGCTTACCACGGGTGGTCATTATGCGTATCTCAAGATTGCGGAGGGGTGTGACAAGCATTGTACATATTGCATTATTCCCAAGGTGAGGGGAGTTTATCGCAGTGTGCCCATGGAAAGTCTGCTGCAGGAAGCGGAAGCTTTGGCTGCAGACGGGGTGAAGGAGTTGATTCTGGTAGCGCAGGAGACTACTCTCTATGGTGTGGATCTGTACGGGGAGAAATGTCTGCCCAAACTTTTGCGCGAGCTGGGCAAGGTGGAGGGCATTGTCTGGATTCGTGTTCTCTATTGTTATCCGGAGGAGATTACGGAGGAATTGGTGGAGGTGATCGCCACAGAACCCAAGGTGTGTCACTATCTCGATATCCCCATTCAACACGCTTCCGACCATGTGCTGGCGCGTATGGGGAGATGCACTAATGAGGAGAAGCTTCGGGAGATGATCGACAGACTTCGGGAGAGAATTCCCGATATCTGCCTGAGGACGACCTTGATCAGCGGTTTTCCCGGGGAGACCCAGGAGGATTTCGAGGAACTGTACCGCTTTGTGAATGAGATGGAATTCGAAAGACTGGGAGTGTTTCCCTATTCCCAGGAGGAAGACACGCCGGCGGCAGCCATGGAAGGACAGATTGCCGAGGAGGTCAAGTGTTTTCGCAGGGACGAGCTGATGGAGCTGCAGCAGGCCATTGCCTTTGAGAAGGCGGAGAGTCTGGTGGGGCGGGAGCTTGTGGTGATGATAGAGGGGAAAGTGGCAGGGGAAGATACCTATGTGGCCCGCACCTACCGGGATGCTCCCAATGTGGACGGATATCTATTTTTAAATACCACGGCAAACCTGATGACGGGGGATATGGTCAAGGCGTTGGTGACAGACGCCAACGAGTATGATTTGATAGGAGAGTTGGTTGATGAGTGAGGAGATCAAAAAAAATCAGAAGAAAAACAAGATGAATCTGCCCAACAAGCTGACAGTTTTCAGGGTGATTCTGATCCTGCCCTTTGTGCTGGTGCTGCTGGGCAGCTTTCAGGGGTGGGGATGGTATCAGGCGCTGTTTGGAACGGATACCGTTGTAGCGGAATATGTTGCCCTTGCTATATTTATCATTGCCAGCCTCACGGACTTGTTGGATGGCAAGATTGCCAGAAAGTACAATTTGGTGACGAATTTTGGTAAATTTATGGATCCTTTGGCGGACAAGCTCTTAGTCTGCGCCGCAATGATCGTGTTGGTGGAGATGGGCAGAATTCCCTCGTGGGTGGTGATTGTCATTATCAGCAGGGAGTTTATCATCAGCGGTTTCCGACTGATCGCCTCGGACAACGGGGTGGTGATCGCTGCCAGTTACTGGGGAAAGTTCAAGACCACTTTCCAGATGGTGATGATCTGTATGATGATCGTGAAGGACGCGCCGTTTTTGCACAGTTTCGGAAATCAGGACTGGTTTGCGTTGGCGACGGATATCGTCATGTGGATCGCGCTGGCGCTGACAGTTATCTCGCTGGTGGATTATCTGGTGAAGAATAAGGACGTGATGAAGGATACCAAGTGAGGCGGGGAATGAGCGTGATCACTTAACATAGAGGCGGATAACATTAGGATGGCACGTATGCGGCGGATTCCGCATAGAAGGAGATTTTATGACAGTAGAATTAATCAGTGTAGGCACAGAGATTCTCTTGGGCAGTATTGTGAATACCAATGCCGCCTATCTTGCGGAGCAATGTGCGGGACTCGGTCTGTCCTGCTATTACCAGAGTGTGGTGGGGGACAATGCGGAGAGGCTGGCACTGACATTAAAATGCGCGATGGAACGGGCGGATATCGTGATTCTCTCGGGGGGCTTGGGCCCCACGGAAGATGACCTGACCAAGGAGACGGCGGCAAAGCTTTGTGGCAGCAGGCTTGTGGATAACGAGGATTGGCGGAAGCGGATATCGGAATTTTTTGACGCCAGGGGGATGAAACCCACAGAGAATAATTGGAAGCAGGCCAAGGTGCCGGAAGGAGCCATTGTCCTGGACAATCCGAATGGCACCGCACCGGGGCTGATCATGGAGCAGAAAAATGTGCGGATCATCCTTTTGCCCGGGCCGCCAAACGAGTTGGTTCCCATGTTTGAGACCAGTGTGAAACCTTATCTGGAGCAGCTTGCCCCGGGGGCTATCTATTCCCAAACCGTGAAAATCTGTGGTGTGGGCGAGAGCAAGGTGGAGACGGAAATCAAGGATCTGATCGATGCCCAGACGAATCCCACGCTGGCCACTTATGCGAAAACGGGTGAGGTGCATCTGCGCGTCACCGCCTCGGCGGGGAGCGAAAAAGAGGCGAAGAAGCTGACCAAGCCCATGGTGAAGGAGTTGAAAGCCCGGTTCGGAGCAGATATTTATACCACGGAGGATGACGTGACGTTGGAGAAGGCGGTGGAGGATCTGCTGCTTGCCAACAAGCTGACTCTGACCTGTGCGGAGTCCTGTACAGGAGGACTTTTGTCCGCCCGTCTGGTGAATGTGCCCGGTTCCTCAGAGGTGTTTAAGGCCGGTCTTGTGACCTATTCCAACAAGGCGAAGCGAAAGCTCCTAAACGTGAAGAAATCCACTCTGCAAAAATATGGTGCCGTCAGCGCAAAAACGGCGGAGGAGATGGTAAAGGGTGCGGCTTTTATCAGTAAGTGTGACGTGACGGTGGCCACCACCGGCATCGCTGGTCCCGACGGGGGCACCAAGGAGAAGCCTGTGGGCCTGGTCTATATTGCCTGCAGCGTGAAGGGCAAGGTGACGGTGAAGGAATATCACTTTACCGGCAGCCGCGCCAAGGTGCGCGAGAGCGCGGTTTCTGCCGCCCTGACACTGATGCGGAGCTGTATTCTGGAATATATCAGCGATATCACTTTTCGTAAAAAATAAAAAAGGAGAAAAATAGCGATGGAGAGAACTTATTCTAATCCGGTACAGCGGGGATTTTTCCCGGATCCTTCGGTGATACGGGTGGGAGATGATTTTTATATGGTCAACTCCAGCTTTCAATATTTTCCGGCCATTCCCATTTCCCATTCCAGGGATATGGTGCACTGGCATATTGTGGGACATGCCATCTCCAATCCGGAATGGCTTGATCTGAGCGATATCAAGGACTCCCATGGAATCTGGGCGCCGGATATCGAGTATGTGGACGGCAAATTTTACATTTATGCCACGCTGCGGCTGAATGCGGACGGAAAGCGGGACAATAATGTGATGCGCCGCCAGTTGGTCATGGTATCTGACAAACCGGAGGGACCTTACAGCAAGCCGGTGTGTCTGGAGGTGGACGATATTGACCCCTCTCTTTTTGTGGATGATGACGGCAGCAGGTATATGATGATTGCCAAGGCAGCCAAGACAGTGCCTCTCACGGCGGATGGCTTGGCGGTGGCAGGCCCGATCAGGACGGCATGGGAGGGCACCGGAGAGCGTTGTTCCGAAGGTCCCCATATGTTCAAGAAGGACGGCTATTATTATGCGATGGTGGCGGAGGGCGGCACCGGTTACGGGCATGGCATCAATGTGGCGAGGAGCGATGCCCTCTACGGAAAATACGAGAATTCCCCCTACAATCCGGTGATGCGCCAGATGGATCCGGAGGCGCCGATTCAGCGCGCGGGTCACGGGAAGCTGGTGCAGGATCAGAACGGGGACTGGTGGTGCTATTATCTCTGTGGCAGACCAAACGGCGGCAAATACACCACCGTGGGCAGGGAGTCCGCATTGGATCCCGTGCAGTGGACTGAGGACGGGTGGTTTACCATCAACGAGGGCAAGGGCCCCAGCCTGGTTCAAAAGGCACCCAATCTGCCTGAGTGTGTGTTTGAGAGAAATCTGTTTGATGATTTTGATGACAAAACATTGAATCTGGAATGGGAGTTCGTTCGCAGCCCGGACAATGGCTCGTGGTCTTTGACCGAGAGACCGGGACATTTCCGCATTTGGACCAGAGATGGTCAATTGAATGAGATCCGTTCCAAGAATACCTTGCTTCGCAGGGAACAGGAATTAAAATATGAAGCACAGACCAAAGTGGAATTCTATCCGGACAGGGACGGGGAACAGGCGGGCCTGACTTGTTACTACAGCACGGCTACCTACGCAAGATGCGCGGTCTGTTATGAGGGCGGGCGCAAGCTCCAGCTTGTGATCAACCGCAACCATGGCGAGGAGCTTATGGCGAGTGTGGAGGAGCTTCCGGAGCAGCCCATCTGGCTCAAGGTGAAGGTGGAGAAGCTGACTCGCAGTTTCTATTACAGTCTGGACGGAGAAAACTGGAAAGAAATCGGCGTGCTGGAAAATTGTGTTTATCTGTGCGACGAGGGAGTTCCCGATGACCCCAAGCGCCATACCGGGACATTGGTGGGAATTTATGCCAACAATGGAGGGTGCGGCAGCAGAAAGCCCGCGGATTTCGACTTCTTCCGCTATGAGGATTAGCTGAACAATTACCATTATGTTTTCACAGCCAAACCAAAACCGAACATTTTAGGAGGATGCCATGAGAGTATTTCATATATGCTGTTTCAATATTGCAGACAGGGTGAAGTTCAAGGACACGCAGCCTTATCTGAAAAATATGCTCGCGGAGCTTGGACTCAATTGGTCTGACCTTGCTTTTTCTGTATATAGTGTATCTGGTGATACTGTGATATCAAGAGTTTTGGAAAAATTCCCTGAGCTGAAAAAGTACTATCATGCCACGGAACATGGTTCGATGGTATGTAGCTATACCGAAAACTGGTTTTCCGGAGAACTTTTCGCCAATAAATCAGACTACGACGACATATTCACACTGTTATCAAAGATACCTCGTCCATTTAATATTCCGTTCGGCCATATCCTGCTGAATGGAGTGAACTGGTTCAGTGAAGAAACTGCTGCACCTGCTCCGGATCCACACTGGGAGGGTGCAGATTTCTCCAAACTTACAAATGTACACTACTATTCCAATTATATCGCGCAACACCGCAACTTTGATGATGGTCTGAAATACAACAGTATTTCTGTGTGCATTGAGACCACCCATGACCCCGAGCCACGTGATTCCTCAGCGATTATCGAAAAGCTGATACCTTATCTTGGCAAGCCTGTCAGTTCAGGCACAAAATGTGTTTTTTCCAGGGAAGAATACAAGAGATACAATGAACTTTCAGAAGAACACTCAGAATATATTCATAATTATTTAAGAAATGCTCTGCCAGATGCCCAAAAGTATCCGTTTCCTTCAAAGTATCCGGCGCCAATACCGCACCTTGCGGATATACCGACTATGAAAAAAGCGTTTGCCGGAACGGATTTCACGCATAAAAAGGGAAATCCCGGTTGGCTGGGCGAGTATGATTGTCGCGACAGCCACGGTCACTTGTACAGTGCGTATATCCAAAAACTTTCCAATGGGTGTACATTCCGTGTTTGGCTTGAGATCAGTGGATACAACTTTACAACCAGACGTCTTGCTGAATTGGATTACAGTATGAGGGAAGAAGGTGAGTCAATGCCGATACTTCGGGAATTTGCACTGCTTTGTGCTAAAATCCGTGACGAATACGGTGATAAACTTGCAGCAGATTTTGGTGATACCCCTGAATGGTACTACAGATATTGAAGATTTATCTTGCGGAAGCGTTAAATATTTAACTTTTTGGTAAACTATTGTGAAATTTGTCCAAATAAAATACAATATACACAAGAGTGTTCGTATGTAAATCACTTACATATTTATCACGGATGAATCACATAGGAAAGGAGAACTAAATATGAGTCGACTAAAGATTGCGACACCTGACAAGGCGCAGTTGACAGTTGAGCGTCTCTATAAGGACTTGGAACGGCGCATTATTGCCAGTCCGCCCGGACTCTGTCCTGTAGATTTGCAGCTGTCTTTTTTGCGTATGTGTCATGCACAGACCTGCGGTAAATGTGTACCCTGCCGTGTGGGTTTGGGGCAGCTTGCTTCTTTGATGGAGGATGTGCTGGAGGGAAGAGGGAGCCGTAAGACACTGGACCTGATTCAAGAGACGGCCACCAACATTATGGATTCTGCGGATTGTGCTATCGGTTACGAGGCAGCCCACATGGTTTTGGCAGGTTTGGAGGGAGCGAGGGAGGATTATCTTCACCATATCAACCATGGCAAATGCTCCTGCCAGATTACCCAGCCGGTGCCCTGCGTGGCGCTTTGCCCTGCGGGCGTGGACATTCCCGGATATATCGCATTGGTGAAGGAGGAGCGTTATGCGGATGCCGTGAAGCTGATTCGCAAGGACAATCCCTTCCCTACGGCGTGTGCATTGATCTGTGAGCATCCCTGTGAGGCAAGGTGTCGGCGTAATATGATAGACAGCGCCATCAATATCCGCGGGTTGAAGCGCATGGCGGTGGATAACGCCAGAGCGAACACCGTGGAGATTCCGCCCAAGGCAGAGTCCACGGGCAAGAGAGTGGCGATCGTGGGCGGAGGCCCGGGAGGTCTCTCGGCGGCTTATTATCTGGAGCTTATGGGACACCATGCGGTGGTGTTTGAGGAGAAGAGCAAATTAGGGGGCATGCTGCGGTATGGCATTCCCAATTACCGCTTCCCCAGGGAAAGGCTTCAGGAGGATATTGATACCGTGCTTTCCACCGGTGTGGAGGTGAAGCTCAACACCCGGATCGGCAGCGGTGAGGGGGAGATTCCCTTTGAACAGCTGCGCAAGGAGTATGACGCGGTGTACATAGCGATCGGAGCGCATACGGATAAAAAGATCGGTATCGAGGGCGAGGATTACAACGGCGTGATGTCCGCGGTGGAACTGCTCAGGGGTATCGGTGATGACAATATGCCTGACTTTACCGGCAAGACAGTGATTGTGGTGGGCGGCGGCAACGTGGCTATGGACTGTACCCGTTCCGCCATCAGACTGGGGGCTGCGAAGGTGGGTATCGCGTATCGCAGACGTCAGGTGGATATGACGGCGCTTCCCGAGGAGGTGGAAGGCGCGATTGCCGAGGGTGCTGAGTTGTATAGCCTGAAAGCACCCCACAAGATAGAGGCGGATGAGAATGGCAATGTGACTGCTCTGTGGGTAGAACCCCAGATTATCGGTCCCATTGACGCTTGGGGTCGGGCGCGCCCGATTCAGGCGGATGTGCCTCTGATGCGGATTCCCTGCGATATCGTGGTGGTTGCGATCGGACAGGGTATCGAGACTCAGGGCTTTGAGATGGCCGGCGTGTCCGTGAAGCGCGGTACGATCTCCGCTATGAGCGACAGCGAAGTGAAGGACGTTCCCGGTGTGTTTGCCGGCGGAGACTGTGTGACCGGACCTGCGACCGTGATTCGTGCGATTGCGGCAGGTAAGGTGGCAGCCGCGAATATTGACGAGTATCTGGGATATCATCATGTCATCTCCTGTGATGTGGAGATTCCTCCCGTTTCCTATGAGGACAAGGAGCCTTGCGGGAGAATCCAGCTTAGTGAGAAGGAAGCAGGAGAGAGAAAGAAGAATTTTGACGCCTTTGAGTGTGGCATGACAAAACAGGAGGCGTGTCAGGAGGCAGGCAGATGTCTGCGCTGCGACAAATACGGCTATGGAAGCCTGAAAGGAGGCAGAGCTGAGATATGGTAAAACTTACGATAGACGGCATTGAGTTGGAAGTGGCAGAGGGCACTACAGTCATGAAGGCTGCAGCTTCTGTGGGTATTGAGATTCCTCATCTCTGCTTTTTGGAGGGAATCAATGAAATCAGCGCCTGTAAGGTCTGCGTGGTGGAGATGCAGGGGAAGAGCAAGCTGATCACTGCCTGCAACAGTCCCGTGGAGGAGGGAATGGTGATTTACACCAACTCTCCCAAGGTACGCAAGACCAGACGTACGAATGTGGAACTGATCCTGTCACAGCATGATTGTCATTGTGCAACCTGTGTCAGAAGCGGTAATTGTAATTTGCAGAAGATTTCTAATGATTTGGGGATTTTGGAGGTGCCTTTCAAGGAGGATGTTCCTGCGGTGCCTTGGGATGAGAATTTCCCTCTGATCCGCGATTCTAAGAAATGTATTAAATGTATGCGCTGCGTGCAGATTTGTGACAAGGTTCAGGCGATGCATGTGTGGGACGTGCAGAATACAGGTTCCCGCACTACAGTGGACGTGGCAGGCAATGAGCCCATTGACTGTTCGGACTGTACGCTCTGCGGACAGTGTATTACCCATTGTCCTACCGGTGCTTTGAGGGAGCGCGATGATGTGCCTAAGGTATATGAGGCGCTGGCTGACCCGGAGAAGATCACCGTGGTTCAGGTAGCTCCTGCGGTTCGTACTGCTTGGGGTGAGGCATTGGGGCTTACCTCGGAGGAAGCGACAGAAGGACTGATGGTGGCGGCATTAAAGCGCATCGGATTCGATTATGTGTTTGATACCAATTTCTCGGCTGATTTGACGATCATGGAGGAGGGCAGTGAGCTGTTGGAGAGACTGAGCACTCCCGACAAATATGCATGGCCTATGTTTACCTCCTGCTGTCCCGGCTGGGTGAGCTTTGTGTCCAAGAAATACCCTGCGTATCTGCGCAATCTGTCAACGGCAAAATCGCCCCAGCAGATGTTTGGTGCCATGACCAAGAGTTATTTTGCGGAAAAGAAGGGAATTGACCCCCACAATATTTGTTCCATCTCTGTAATGCCCTGTGTTTCAAAGAAGAGGGAAGCGGCGCTGCCCTATATGAAGAGTGCAGGAGCGGGAGCGGATGTGGATATCGTGTTGACCACCAGAGAGTTCGTGCGCATGATTCGCTCGGAGCATATTAATCCCCGTTCTTTGAAGGAGCAGAATTTTGATTCTCCTCTGGGTGAGTCCACCGGTGCTGGCGTCATCTTTGGCGTGACAGGCGGTGTGATGGAGGCGGCCCTGCGAACTGCCTATGCGGTGGTTGCAGGCAAGAATCCGGAACCGGATGCATTCCAGGCGGTGCGAGGCGAACAGGGCCGCAGGGAAGCGGACTTCCAGCTGGGAGACAAAGTGTTACATACCTGCACTGTCAGCGGTTTGGGCAATGCGGAGAAACTGATGGAAGATATTGTCGCGGGCAGGGTGGCCTATGATTTCGTGGAGGTTATGGCCTGTCCCGGCGGTTGTGTCGGCGGCGGCGGTCAGCCCATTCATGATGGCTGCGAGATGGCAAAGGAGCGAGGCGGTCAATTGTATCAGTTGGATAGAGAGCGTCCGCTGCGTTTCTCCCATGAGAACAAAGAGGTGCAGAAGGCGTATGAGGAATATCTGGGCAAGCCTTTGAGCCATAGGGCGCATGAATTGCTGCATTCCGAACATGTGAACGAGCTCTATTATGAGACACACAATTATTTATAAAAAGAGTCACAGGATATAGAGGGGAGAACGGTTATGCGTTTTTTCATTGATACCGCAAAGGTTGAAGATATTAAGAAGGCAAATGATATGGGGGTAATCTGCGGTGTTACCACCAATCCTTCCCTGATTGCCAAGGAAGGCAGGGTATTTGAGGAGGTGATCGCGGAGATCGCTTCTATCGTGGACGGACCTATCAGCGGCGAGGTAAAGGCAACCACCACGGACGCGGAGGGTATGATCCGGGAGGGACGTGAGATTGCCCGGATACATCCCAACATGGTGGTGAAGATTCCCATGACGGTGGAGGGCTTGAAAGCCTGCAAGGCGTTGGCCGCCGAGGGCATCAAGACCAATGTCACATTGATTTTTACCGCCAATCAGGCGCTTTTGGCAGCCCGCGCCGGTGCGACCTATGTATCTCCTTTTTTGGGACGTCTGGATGACATCAGCCAGAGAGGTGTGGATTTGATTCGTGAGATTGCGGATATTTTTGCGGTGACGGATTTGGAGACACAGATTATTGCTGCCAGTGTGCGCAATCCTGTCCATGTCACAGATTGTGCGTTGGCGGGGGCTGACATCGCCACGGTTCCTTACGGGGTAATCGAGCAGATGGTGAAACATCCGCTGACTGACGCCGGTATTGCGAAATTCCAAGCGGATTACAAGGCGGTGTTCGGAGAGTAAGGTAAAACAGGCAGGCCTGCTTATGCAAGTCTGCCTGCTTTTTTATTCAGATTCTCTTTCGGGGAGCCCTTATTTCATGCTCTCCTCCTGCTTCTTGATCATACGACGAACCATCTCACCGCCGATAGAACCAGCCTCCTTGGAAGTAAGGTCACCATTGTAACCCTCCTTCAGGTTTACACCCAACTCAGATGCAACCTCAGTCTTGAAGCGATTCATAGCTGCCTTTGCTTCAGGCACTTCTACTCTATTACTCTTGCTTGCCATTTCTTTTTCACCTCCAAATACATTTTTTTCTTCTCTATCTTCAAGATAAGTGGATGAACCACTTATCCCGAAAATGAGTACATATAGCACGTTTTTTCGTTTTAAGATGTTTCATCACTTATCTTGGTGTTAGTATGAGCGCGATGATTTTTTTTATTAGGGAAAATGACTGGTAAGTTTTTCTTGTTTTCTTGTCAATTGCAAAAATTCGTGCTATACTTTATATACATATATAACGGAAGCGAAAAGCCAAGGCTGACCGCAACCGTACATGCCATCATGACTGCTTACAAAGATTCGTTCTGCGTAATAAGGGCTCTTTTTTGTTGCCTGAAATCAGTCAGTATATGACACTACCAGAAAGATAAAGGAGAGTAGATTTATGAAAGAAAAAAAACAAACAAAAAAGCTTCTCGCACTGGGACTTGCCGCAGTATTGGGATTATCCGTGCTTGCGGGATGTGGCACGGCAAAGGAATCTAATTTATCCTTGTCGGACACCACAATTCGTATCGGTGCCTTGAAAGGTCCTACCTCCATGGGCTTGTTATTTTTGAT
Organism: uncultured Lachnospiraceae bacterium; assembly: GCA_947175035.1. Classification (GTDB taxonomy): domain Bacteria; phylum Bacillota; class Clostridia; order Lachnospirales; family Lachnospiraceae; genus Acetatifactor. The sequence continues at coordinate 21,401 of CAMWLG010000055.1, forward strand.
GAATGATGAATCTATCAATCAAAGCGGTATCAATTATGAATTTCAGATGGCGACAGCTGCTGACGAGCTGCTGCCCTTGATGGTCAAAGGGGAATTGGATGTCGCGCTGGTGCCGGCGAATGTGGCGAGCGTTCTCTATGCGAATACGGAGGGCAGTATCAGCGTGATTGATGTCAATACCTTGGGCGTGCTGTACATGGTTTCCGGTGATAACTCGTACCAGAATATTACAGATTTGGCAGGAAAAACCATTTATCTCACCGGCAAAGGCACCACACCGGATTATGTGCTGCAATATGTGTTGGCAGAAAATGGAATTGCCGCGGGGAATTATACTTTAGAATATAAATCCGAGGCGACAGAGGTGGCTGCTGTCCTGGCGGAACAGCCTGATGCGATCGGGCTTTTGCCCCAGCCCTTTGTGACGGCGGCTTGTGCCCAGAACGAGGCGTTACAGGTCGTGTTTGACATGAACGAGGAATGGAACAAGGTGCAGGGACACGGGATGGTGACCGGAGTGACGGTTGTCCGCAACGCGTTCCTTCAGGAAAACGAGGAGGCTGTAAAGGCATTCCTTAAGGAGCATGCCGCCAGCGCCAAGGCGATCAATGATGACCCGGCGACAGGCGCGAAATACGCAGTGGAGGCAGGGATTGTGGCAAAGGAGCCCATTGCGCAGAAGGCAATTCCCAATTGCAATATCACCTGCGTGACCGGAGAGGAGATGAAAAATGCTATGAGCGGCTACCTGGAGGTGCTTTATCAACAGAATCCGAAATCCGTGGGCGACGCGCTTCCCGGTGACGAGTTTTATTTTCTTGCACAATAATCATATGAGAAAGACAAAATTACGCAGATTTGGAATCATTGTGTTTTGGCTGTTTGTATGGCATCTTCTTGCGCTTTGGGTGGACAATTCCATCCTGCTGGTGACGCCAGTCCAGGCGGCATGTGTTTTCGTGGAGTCCCTTGGGAAAATCACATTTTGGCAGGCGGTTTGTGGCTCCCTGCTTCGCATTGGCGCAGGATTTCTTATGGGGATGCTTGCCGCGCTGGCGTTGGCGGCGCTGGCGAAAAGATTTTGGTGGCTGGAAGAACTCTTGGAGCCACTGATCAATTTGTTAAAGTCGATTCCGGTGGCTTCCTTCGTGGTGCTGCTGCTGATTTGGTGGGGCTCGTCCTTTTTGGCGGTGGCGGTGTGTTTTCTGATCGTGCTGCCCAATATCTACATCAACACCTTGGAGGGATTGAAAAACGCGGATCAAAGGCTGTTGGAGATGGCGGAGGTTTTTGAGATTCCTTTCAAAAATAGTTTTTTCTATATATACCGTCCGGCGCTGAAGCCATTTCTGCTCAGCAGCTTAAAGCTTGCCCTGGGGATGTGTTGGAAATCAGGTGTGGCGGCGGAGGTGATCGGGACGCCTGCCTTCTCCATCGGAGAGAGATTGTATATGTCCAAAATCTATTTGGAGACGGCAGAGGTTTTTGCCTGGACGGCGGTGGTGATTCTGTTAAGTCTTTGTTTTGAGAAAGTGGTACTATGGCTGGTCAGGGCGTTTTTTGACTGGGAGCCAGAGTGCAGTGCGCCGCGGCGCACCAAGGATAGGAGAGCATTTGCCGGCAGAGAATCCGACAGACTACTTGTTTGCAAGGATATCAGGAAGAATTATGGGGATTTGACGGTGATTAAGGATTTTAATGCGGTCTATGAGGCGGGACAGATTTATTACCTCACCAGTCCCTCCGGGAGCGGTAAGACCACGCTTTTTCGATTGCTTTGCGGCTTGGAGACGCCGGACGGGGGCAGTGTTTCGCCCAAATTTCGTTTTAGTTATTGTTTTCAGGAGGACAGGCTCTGTGAAACGTACAGCGCAGTCAAAAACGTGGAGCTGGTGATCGGTGCAGGTGAGAATACGCATGCGGATGGAAATACGCAGGCGGAGGAAGCTCTGCGCACGGTTCTGCCGGAGGAGGCGTTGTGTAAGCCTTGCAGCCAGCTTTCCGGTGGAATGAAGCGGAGGGTTGCTCTGGTGCGGGCAATGGAAGCGGATTCGGACTGCGTGCTGCTGGATGAACCCTTCACGGGGATGGATGCAGGGACGAGGGAGATGGCGGAGGCGTATATCAGGTCAAGACAGCGGGGAAGGATCGTGGTGATCGCCACGCATATATAGGAGGAATGGTTATGGAGGACACGAGAGTCGCTTTGGTGGGCATTATGATAGAGGATACGGAGGTGGTGCCGCAGATCAATGGCATACTTCATGAGTACAGCGATTATATTATCGGGCGCATGGGCATTCCTTATAGGGAAAAGGATATCAATGTCATAAGCATTGTTCTGGATGCGCCCCAGGGGATTATCAGCGCTTTGTCTGGGAAGCTGGGCATGGTTCGTGGGGTCAGCAGTAAATGCCTTTATGGCAAAAGATGACCATAGTAAATTATTGTTAAAGTTACTTGAATTTTTGACAGCCGTGAATTATAATTATAAAACGGAAATGAACATTTGACGGCTGATAAAAATTGTGAGAAATGACGTTATCATAACTTAGCTGCAGAGGTTTTTGGCCTTTGCAGCTTTTTCTATCGAGAAATGTTCGCAAAATACAGGAGAGAAAAGAGTATGAGATGCAAAAGAATTGTGAAAACAATAAGTATATGGGGGATTGCGGCAATTGTGTTTCTGGGAAATCTCCCTGGCACGATGCAGATCGTCCATGGGGAGGAGTATGAATACGATGCCTTGAATCGAGTTGTCAAGGTAATTTATGAGGACGGCAGCTATATGGAGTATTCCTATGACAGCAATGGGAATATTGT
>CAMWLG010000056.1 GCA_947175035.1 uncultured Lachnospiraceae bacterium
CATTCACTTGCTTATGGTACGTCCAAGCAAGGCAGGACAAGGGATTGCAACCTCTTCTATGAATGTAGGCAACGCCATAGAACACAGCGGACATTTGTTTCTTGAAACAATGCTAAAACATCCCTCTCGATCAACGCAGGATCGACATATCCAAGAAACCAGTCTCCAATACCAAAACAAAAGCAGCCAATGATACCAAAGATAATGAATTTCTTTTGTAATGCCATAGTTACCTGTCACCTTCTTTCATCTGCATGATCCAGTTCATAAAAGTATCAAAAGTCAGTTTTACATTCCCACAGTTACAATGGTTGCAGGCATCTTCCTTATCCGTAAACAGACGAAAAGTAAGGGAACGGACATTTTTCAGGGCGTTAATCTCTTCCCCTACCATCATATAAGGAATGAAATGGTCTTTACTTGCACCCACAATCAGAACATCCTGCGTAATCCTGTCCGCAATATCCATCATCTGAAAACGGTTCATTTTCTGCGCATACCCAAAGGCATCCTCTGCCTCATACGCATATTTCCCATGCTCCAATCCCCAGCGAATCATCTCATCCTTCTTTGCCAGCCTGCCAAATACAGTATTGATAATCCTCCTGCAGTTATGGTCAAGCAGCCATTTCGCCAGCTTCATGCGCCTCCCATCGGCAGGGCTGGAAGCAGAAAGAATGACATCACGGAAATTCGGGAAAATGCTCCATGCAATCACCCTCCCTATCCGCTTCTCAAAAGCAGCTGCACGGGGAGCCAGCATACCGCCAAGAGATGCGCCAATAATCGTCACGTCATCAAGTCCAAAGTAGTCCAAAATTGCCCCCACTGGCCGCTCCCACTCATGAGTGAAATGTTTCCCCTGAACCCGCATCACACCGCCCTGTCCTGGCCCTTCAAACAGATAAGTGGTAAAGCCGTGTTCCGCAAGATAAAGCATCGGGAGGAACAGCTCTTCAAAATAACTGTCATTGCCGCCATGCAGCAATATCACATCTTTTTCCTCACCTTTTGCTTTTGCCAGCATGACAGGCAGCACGATATCCTCGTAAGGCACTTCATAACGTACCACTTCACCGCTGTCAAAAACAGACTGGTAGTAATCGTAGAACATCTCCGTTGCTTTCACATAGTAAGCTTTCTTATCCGGATCGCCGTCATACATGAAAAACTCACTCATTCGGTAATAGGCAATAGCGTTTTCCGTCCTGTCCTCCGATACTGCCTTGTCGCCCAAGGCAATCAACTCCCTCTTCCAGTCCTCGCTTGTCCTGATCTTAGTCCCCACAGCCTTTATCTCTTCCAAATCGCCACCGTCCCACATGACGACACGGTTCAGTTGGAAATCAAAATTACTCTGCTCATTGAGCTTATATACGCCTTTTTTGAAATGAATTTCCATAAAATAAAACCTCCCTGTATTTATACACACCAATGGTGCATTTGTCCGGGACACATTTCCCATATCCCTATGATACAGAAAGGTCTTTTTATTCACTTCTAAATATCTGCTATTCTATGCAAACAATAATCGCCGCTCAGGTCGCGGGCGGTAATGCCGAACATCTTCTTGTTGACTGTTGCAAAATGCGACGGGGTTGAAAATCCGGCTGCAAGGGAGGCATCTGTGATGGATTCCCCATCTGCTATCCTCATATAAGCAAGAAACAACCTCCGGAATACCAGCCAGCTTGAAAAAGCAATCCCCGCCTGTTCCCGGAACAGATGGGAGAACCTGCTTTCCGACAGACATGCCGCTCCGGCCGCATCCTTCGCTGTTACCATATCCTGCAGATGGTCTTCCACAAACCGCATGGCAAGAAGAATTCTTTCATCCGTGATCCTGCTGCCAACTTCCTTTATCCCTATCCGCCCCATTGTTTCCCTGAAAAATTTTCCATAATCCTTTTCCGGATCTCCGGCGGTAAGCGTCTGATAGGACAGGGCAATTTCCTCTGCTGTCCGCTCTTCCAGCACCGTAAAACGCTGCATCTGCTCCGACACCGTGGATGTAATATCAAACAAGAACACCAAAAGCGGCTCGCCGAAACTCTCAACTGTATGAACCATCCCCGATGGCAGAATGGCGCCGCGGCACATCACGTTTTCTTTCTCCGTAATGACACGCATATCCCCCTGCAGGCCTACCAGGACATGACAGGCAGAGTGGCTGTGCATTTCCGGATTTCCATATCCTGTTTTGAGCAGCAGATGGTTCTCTGCCAGATAAATCTCTGTCATTTTGCCTCCGATATTTTCAATGCATCTAGTTACTATTGTCCTCTCTGCCACTTGTAAACTGCAAGCCTGTTATTTAAGTCTTTCGCCAATACACTACCGATTTTTCCTACAAGCGTATATTTATTCATTTCATCCCAAAAGCTGCTCTCTTTTATCAGTTCCAGTTTCGGATCATGGATTCTCGCATTCTTCCTTTAGCGATAATTTCTTGTACTCTTCACTCGTCATCGTAAGCTCCTCCAAATCACTTTGCGAAAATTATTTTGCCAAATACAGATGAAAATCACATTTTTCTCCGCCTGTTCCCAATGTCTGACTTCTTTCAAAGGTTACTCCGTCAAGATTGCCGTAAGCATAAACATCAATATCACAGAAAATGCGGGTCAACTCGCCACAGCCCTCGGCATTGCAGTATTTCACATATGGGCAGGCTGTAACGTCCATTTGATAGCATTTTGAATCTGCTCTGTGAATCACATGCCTGAAACCTGCCTCAGAACCAAATCCCGACTTGCAGCCTGCTGTAAAGCCTTTGAGAAAAATTGCCTTTCCAAAGGGAATCTTTACCACATCTTGAAATAATTTTACAGTTCTTTCTGCGGCGGCAGTCTCGCCCTTTTCCATGATCTCCATTGCCATGCTGCTGTGATTTTCAAGCAGCGATTTGTAAACTGCAATATGCGGGAAAATAAGATTTGTGTGGATTTGCTCCTTGGGTGGAATATTTTCATAGCGGGAAAGGATTTCTTTTAGCCTCTCCCTTGCAGCATCCCATATTTTTTCTGTTTCCGTATCCCCCAGTATATCAGCGACTGTTTTTTTGATGATTTTCATTTTTTTACTTTCATCAAGTATTTTGATATGCTCCTGCATAACGCTTAAATCTCCAACTTTCGTTCTCTGTCTGCTGTTACATCCATTCCTGAATTGCTTTTCTGACTCTCCGGTCAATATCCAGACGGGTTTCTTTACATTCCTTCGGATATTCTCTTGCTGCTTTAAAAGCCATTTTTACAAACATTCCCGAGAAAACGGGAATCATCGTTTTCAGCATGCCTTCCGGAAATACAAAGTGTGTCCCATGCTCATATGTTGCAATTTCTACTTTACAGTCATGAGGATATTTTTGCAGTCTTTCTTCCATCCTGCTTATATATTTCACCGTATCCCATAAACAGTCGTCAGAAGCGCCGATCAACAGCAATTTCCCTTTAATCTTTTCAACCGGAATCATTTCCTCCGGCCTGTGGGGATGCGCTTTTTCAGAATCATCAAACAGTTTCCATGAATTAACCATATCCCCAGTTCTTTTGCTCTCTGCGGCTATCACCCTCCAATAGTCCGGATGTTTGTAAACGAAGGGCATAAAAGGAAGCGGCTCACCTTTATAGGAAAACAGGGATTCTCCCTCTGCCGGCCATTCTTTGCATCCGTCTTTTTTGCCCCGCATAAATCCCTGCCAGATATAATCGCTTGGCGTCATTCCTATTGTCAGGGTAATATCATGAAAATAGGAGGCCGCTGTCAAAGCAAGCGTTCCTGTAGTGGAAGCGCCGGCGATGCCAATCTTTCTGATGCCGTTCTTTTTCAGCCATATGATTGCGTTTTCTATTCTCTCAAGCGGATAATTATGATGTCCGTAATCTTTTTTAGCCGGAGACATTGACATAACGTTTACCCCAAATCCATGAAGCCACCTGACACCGCTTTTTGCCATAAAATCTTCCGGATCATCCCCAAGCATCAGGATTATTGCGGCATCACTTTTGTTTTTACATTTCCAATAGACTCCGTAAAAACCATCCGTTTCCGTCTCAAAATGTACTTTTTTCATATTTACATACTCTCCTGTCTCAGAAGCCCTTATTGTCGTTCCTGTCCAGCTTCTTTTTGTATCCGCAGTCACAGTACGGTCCGCCGGAAGCCAATGTGTACTCCCGGACAAAATCTGCTGCACCGCCCGCTTCGCTCATGGTGTAATCCATCTGGCACATGGCAGGAACAAGGTCGTACAGCCCAAGCTCCCGCATCAGGATGCAGATGCCGCAGGCGCTAAAGCGGGCTTCATAACCGCTGCCGTCCGGATAAGGATAAAATTCCATGTTCCACGAATAAGGATTTCTGTCTGCGGCCTTCAGCCGTTCCGTGGCTTTCATGGAAGAGATGTCCTTATCAGAAAACTTGGATTTCCCGCTCTTACGGCAGAACCACTTCATAGCAGGAATCATCATGGAACCTGCGTAATATGCTGTCAGCTGTTTTACATCAGGTCGCTCCGGCATATTCAGCACAAAGGCAGCAAGCAGGGCGCAGTTGACGATATTCATTTTGAAACGGTCTTCCTTTTCAAATTCCGGCAGTCCGGCAATGATCTCTTTATACCGCAGTTTTGCTTTTGCTGCGACTGTTTTTACCGCATCCCTGTCCAGTCCAAACTCCGTGATCAGATTACGTTCAAAGGATTTTCTAAATAACACCCACATCCCCATGGGCATTCCAATGTATTTCATATACAAGCCCCCCTAGCCCTCACCATTCGCTTTTCTCTTCCTGCATCGGAAAGCTGCCATGCCCTCCACGGTCTTCACTTCCGCTTTCCTGTACATGGCTTTCAGCCGTTCTCTCAGGCTTCCCACCGTTTCATAGGGCGGCGTAAAATATCCCTTTGGCGTGTAAATTATATCAACCAGAAAATCTGTCCGTTTATTTTCGCCTTTTACATAAAAGCAGCCGCAGAAAATCCCGCCTGGCTTCAGGACACGGAAAATCTCACTGTAAGCAGCTTCCTTGTCAGGGAAAGCATGGAAACCATTCAGTGACAGAACCAGATCAAAGCTCTCGTCTTCAAAGGGCAGCTTCCCCACATCCCCCTGCATAAAACTGACATTCTTAAGACCACGTTTCTCTGCCTGCCGTTTTGCCCGTTCCATCATATCCGGAGAATAGTCAAGGCAGGTGATATCCGCATCCGGCATCGTCTCATACACCAGCATGCTTAAGATCCCTGTCCCCACGGGCACTTCCAGCATTTTGCCGCTGAAGTTCCGCGGGATACCGGACAATGCCAGTTCCAAGTAATGTTCATTCTTTCTCTTGTCCATGTTCCACACCAGCTTGCACACTGCTTTCCCCAGCAAGGTGGAACAGGTGATCATCCCATCATAAAAGGTCGCATCACCGCCAAGGCTTTTATAAGCGTTTTTAATTTCTTTGTGTCTTCCCTGTTTTCCTTCCACAGGCATGCTTTTCCTGAGAGAATCCCATACAGGAAGACATATGTCTGACCTTTGTGATCGCAGTTCCTCCCACGCCTGGTCAAGCATGGTCATTTCACTGACGGCATGGACGCAGTGGTCAGTGGCTGCCAGACGTCCCAGCGGAGTTTTACACATCACAAATATGATTGCACTCCACAGCTTTCTTTTAGGGCCGGCTGTAAAAAATCCCTCATCTTCTGCAGGTCTTATGGGATAGCCCAGCGCTTTCAGCAGCGTAAAGCCTTCCGCTGTGGCATCCACCATTGCTTTCCTCTGTACTCTTGATGCTTTTGGCAGGCTGCAGCCGACAGCATAAGACACATACCCGATCGGAAGAATCTCCGCCATATGGCATTTCAGCCAGGCATCCATCCTGCTTTCCCAGGACAGCCTGCATCCCGACCCTGAAAATGCCTCCGCTAAACACCCCCTGAATGCGGAAGATAATTCCCCATCCTTTCCGCCTATTGTCAAATGTACTCCTGCATGAATACTGATGACCCGTCCGTTCTCACGCCTGCCCCCTACTGCCATAAACCCAAAAGCAACCTCTTTTTTTACAGAAGAACCGGAATGGACTGCTGCTTCCGTTTTTTCCACCCATGGATTGTTACCCACAAAAACTATGCGGCAACTCACATTTGCGGCAATCGCTGAAAGGACATCCGGAACCTGATTTGCCTGCATAACAACAAAGATGATGTCATATTCATCCTCAGGATTCAGGCAGCCTGTAACCATAACTTTGTCTGTCGTAGTTTTCCTTTGCAGATAATGCTGGATCACAAGCCCCCGATTTTCAAGAGTATTCTTCCAATCTCCTCTGGCAAGCAGGGTTACGTCATTCCCGCCTTTTTTCAGCACATGGGCTAGTTCACAGCCGATCACGCCTGCACCATAAACTAATATTTTCATATTCCACGACATCCTCCAATGATTATTCTAATAAAGATTAGAATTGACTAACCTTTGCTTTTAACAAATGCGGTCACTTGATGTTAGTAACCGCTAACTAATCTTAAATATATCTTGCTTATATCTGTTTGTCAATGACTATCTGGTTCATTCCGGCAATTTTTTTCATTTATTAAATCCCGCAATTCGTCAAAATTGTAGTCTTTATATTTTTTCTCAGGACTCAGTAATGAAGTAGTTGTTGCAGGAATATTCGCTAACACTTTATTGATATCAATATCTTTAGGAAAAGGAACGATATTTCCATCAACATCTTCATCCTTATGGGCAATAAAAATAAATGTTCCATTTTCCCAATCAATCGCAATACTGTTCATACATCCAACTGCTGAAACATCAAGCATATCTTCATGGCGGGCAATCAATTCTTCATATATAAATTCAAATAACGCTTCCTTATCAACCTTAATAATTCTACAAACATTATCTTTCACGCAACAACGCCCCCTCGAATTAATTCCTGCTCTTTCTATATTTGAATGGCGAAATGCCCACGACCTTTTTAAAGGCATCAGAAAAATAGTTGCTGTTGGAGTATCCGCATTGGTCAGCAACCTCCGTAATAGCCAAATTGGTATTAAGCAGTAATTCCATGGCATGAGAAATCTTGATCCCCGTGAGAAATTGAGAGTAGGTTGTGGTCAACTGAGATGTAAATAATCTGGAAAGATACGCATCGGATATATGCACCGCTTCCGCAGTTTCTTTTAAAGAAGGATTCTTTGCATAATGGCGTTGGATATAATGGATTGCCTCTATTAAGGTAAAATGGGGGGATTTTAAAATGGTATTCAGCTCGGGAGAGACCGATTGCCCACGCAAAGCCGTCACAAAAAACTGTACAACAAGACTTTCAATAATGGCATTGGAGTACGTGTCATAATTACTCCACTCGTGTTCAATCAGTTTGACAATCTGAGCAATTTGCTCGGTGGCTTCGGGGGTGAGTGTAATGCTTATCCTGTCATAGAGCATATCGAACTGTTCCTGTCCGATGATTGAAATAATATGTTCTGCCACAGATTCCCGAAATTTAATATCAATATTTTCATAGAGCCCTTCAGCAATATAAGTGGTGCGGTGTACGAGATTTTTGTGCACGAACTGAATGGTGCCGTGATGAATGGTCACTGTTTTGTATGGTGTAATTATGATACGGTCTCCGGAAATCGTGTAGCCAATACCATACATATTTCCATGGGACGTAGCTCTTTGCATGGAGAAATGGTTATCTCGCTTTTTGTGATTTACTTTGAAGTTGTAGTCGGGATGAATCGGTACTGACATGGCAGCTCTCCTCGCATTTTGCGAATGGTTCTGTATATTTCTGAATAGTTACTTATTAAAATATATCAAAAAATCTGAAAAATCAAGTCATTTCTTTATATAAACAGAGGTTTTTCCTTAAAAACCAATGTATAATAAGTGCAAGTTTGAAAGGAGGGCGACCTATGAGGACTTCCCCAAAATCCAAGCATCCTAAGCTTATGAATTCCATCCGAAAATATTGGTATCATTGTTTTTTCTATATAGCTTTCTCTTATGCCTTGACACAGATACTGGTGCTTGGCAGCAGTAGAATCGCGGATTCCACCGACCGTCTGTTTGCAGGAGAAGCCATTATTTTGCGGGAGTTTATGATTCCTTTCATCATTCTTATGCTGCTGGGTGGTGCGGCGGCCTTTGGCAAGAGTTACTCCAAGAACAGCTTCAGCATCTACATGCAGACGGACATACGCAATATGCTCGTGAGCAAGCTGGTAAGGATTCGTACCCGGTATTTTGACGATGAGGGAACCGGCGTGCTGATGAACAAGCTTTTATCGGATATGTATGAGATAGAGGCGCTGTTTGCGGAGTGTATTCCAGAGTTCCTGGTGGCGATGATTACGATTATAACGGTGTGTGCCTACATAGGCATGCAAAGTGTGCGTCTGCTGCTGGTGACGCTTATCTGCTATCCACTGCTTTTGTGGATTGCCAACAAGCTGACCGGAATGGTTGGAAAGGTAGCCGCAGTGCGCCGTCAGTTGTATGATGATTTGGAAAAAACTGCTTATGATGTGATTCAAGGTATTTTAGTAGGCAAGACTTTTAATTTGTATGAGCTTCATAAGAAACGCATTTTTGATATAGAGGATGAGATTGTGCGAAATGAATCATATCGCACCAAGGTGCTGGCAATCAATTATGTCATGAGCAATCTGGTGCGCTGGATACCGAAACTCATCTGCTATTTATTCTGTCTCTACGAGGTCAGTCACGGACGAATGTCCATCGGTACGATTTTTGCCTATGCGATGCTGCTGGATCAGATTGCAAACCCCATGGGAAACATTCCCGGACAGATTGTCTCCATCCGGGAATATGCTGTTTCCACCAAGAGACTACAGGAGGTTCTGGATCAGGAGGAAGAAGTGTCCGGAACAGGTGATTTTGCACCGGAGGGCGAGATTGTCATGGAGCTTACACATGTGAATTTCGGTTATTCTGAAGAAAAGCAGGTTTTAAAGGATATCAGCCTGACCATTCGAAAGGGCAGCAATGTGGCGTTTATCGGCAATTCCGGCGGCGGCAAGTCCACAGTGATGAAGATTTTGTGCGGCTTTTACTATCCTCAGGAGGGACAATACCGCATTTATGGACATGATTTTAGCGAATGGGATATAGATGCGCTGCGTAAGTATATCAGTCTGGTGTCCCAGAATGTGTTTCTATTTCCCGGCACGATCGCCCAGAATGTGGCTTACGGTAAGCCAGGCGCTGCTAAGGAAGAGATTATAGAGGTCTGTAAAAAAGCGAACATCCATGACTTTATTGTGCAGCTGCCTCAGGGCTATGAGACGGAGATCGGCGAGAGAGGAGCAAGACTGTCCGGAGGACAAGCGCAACGGCTCGCCATTGCCAGAGCCTTTTTAAAGGACGCTCCTATTTTGCTTTTGGATGAGCCTACTTCCGCGGTGGATGTGGAGACAGAACAGGGGATTCAGGAGATTTTGCGGGAGATTTCCCGCAATCGGACGGTCATCACTATCGCCCACAGGCTGAATACCATTGCGGATGCAGACGAGATTTATGTGTTTGAAAATGGTGAGATTGTGAAGAGGGAGGTGCAGGCAAATGGCATTTAGTGATGAAATTATCGGGCAGTGTGGTCCTAAGGATGCAGACAGTAACAATGATTTACGCATTCTCTGGCGGATGCTGAAAATGATGAAGGCCGGATTTATCAGATATCTTTTGGCTATCATATCCATGAGCGTGGTTTTGTCTCTCTTTGACACGATCACTGCCCTTTTGCTCAAGAATATTATTTCCCGTGTTGAGAACTACACGCAGGGAGATATTTTTGCGGGACTTTTGGAAGAAGTGTTACTATGTGTGGGGCTGGGACTGTTGATGCTTCTTATTTATGCAGTGTCCTTTTATGTATACACTATGGAAGCCAAAAAGGGCGGCGCCAATCTGCAAAAGACCATGTATTCCAAGTGTATGCGTTTGCCCTATTCCTATTATGAGCAGACGGGCAGCAGCGAGTTAATGTCCAAGATCATTTATGACAGTGAAAGGGCAAGCGGTATCTATGGTTCCCGATTCCGACGGATCTTGATGCCCTTTTTGATGATGAGTTTTTATCTGATTGCAATGCTTATGCTCAGCTGGCAGGTGACAATCTGTCTCTTTGGTGCCAGTGCTGCACTGTTCGTAATAAACGGACTGTTTATTGAGCCTATGCAGAGGGTCAGCCGGGAAATGTCCACTACAAATGTGCGAATTACCGAGCGGATTTCCAATATTTTGTCCGGCATGGAGCAGATTAGGATTTTCTCCCTGAAGTCCAAGATGGTGGATCAATTTATTGAAGATAACGAGAAGTATCGCAAAGAGCAAAACAGGATGAATCTCATGTCCGCCAAGCTGGATGGACTAAACCAACTTTTTGGGCTTCTGGGCTCTCTGGTATTTATTGCGTTGGGGCTTGTGTTTGTAAGTCAGGGAATTACCACTGTGCAGAATCTTGCGGCAGTGTATCTACTATATGGTTCCATGAGTTGGAATCTGCTGCAGGTGGGACTCTATATTCCTTCTATGGCAAGCTATCTGGCCAATGCCAAGAGAGTGTTCGAGTTTCTGGATCTTGCGGAGGAGCCGGAGAGATATGAAAACAATTCACCTGTTCTTGTTCCGGGAGATGGGGAAATCAGCATCCGTGATGTGACCTTTTCCTATGACGGCAGGCAGGACGTTTTACAGCATTTTCATCTGGATATTCCCAAGGGAAAATGTGTGGCTCTTAAGGCGGAATCCGGCAAGGGCAAGAGTACCCTTGCTAAGCTGATACTAGGCCTGTATCCTGTCAATGCAGGCAAAATCTTTATCCAGGGGAAAGCATACGAGGACTATTCTCTGGAGGAGGTACGGCAGCTGATCGCCTATGTGCCTCAGGAGCCTTATCTCTATGATGTCAGCATTGCAGAAAATATCCGCTATGGCAAGCCCGATGCCAGCCGTGAGGATATTGTCAGGGCAGCAAAGCTTGCCAATGCACATGATTTTATTATGGACTTGGAAAATGGTTATGAGACCCGAACGGGGGAACGCGGCAACCTGTTATCCGGCGGCCAACGCCAGAGGATTGCCATTGCCAGAGCTATTTTGAAGGATGCACCGATACTGATTCTTGATGAGGCCACTTCGGCGTTAGATAATAAATCTGAAGCGTTAGTAAATGAGTCTTTGGACAGACTGATGAAAGGGCGCACCACTATCGTGATTGCCCACCGTGAGTCCACGCTGGCTCATGCGGACTTGGTGGTGGAGTTATAGTCTAAGTTCCCCATTACCGCTCACACTACTATTTTGCTGTTTGTCCAACTTTTTTAAGGCGGCTCTTGCATATTTGCGCCAGCCGGAATGCTTTGAATTTTCAAACCGTTCAAAATATGGGCGAAATTCTTCTCGTTTAAAATATCCCAAGGCTGAGATTGCATGCAGCCGTACATCTTCGTCTTCAAGCAGTTCAATCAGAATAGGAATCGCATCCTCCACCTTCCACTCGCCCATTAACAGAATAAGTAGTTGCCTATTGCTGCCATATGCTGCATTTGAGATGATTTCTAAATATTCAGGGATATAAGATTTGGAACGAATTTCATACAAACAACTTCCAATAAACCAACGGGTAAGATCCTTGGTTTTTGTTGAATGAAAGTCTTCCAACAACATAGGAACCACATCATCAAATCCTTTAAAATGAAAAAAACTCAAAAAATGCTCCTGCTCATTATCCTTTCCCAGTTTCTTCGCCTCTTGATAGTATCTTATAGCTATAGGCAAAATAGTTTTTTTATGTTTCGGCATAAATGTCAGCGTCTGATTAGAAATCTCAAAATCATAACCAAGCTCTCGTAACTCTGCTTCAAAAAGAGGAATGAGTGAATCTGGGTGTTCCTCACGATACTTTTTTTCACGGACTTTTGCCTGCTCTATCCATTCCCTTAACATCTTAGGATTATTATTAATCACATCCAGACTCATTATTATTCTACCTCCGTTATTCAAAAATAAGAGGAAATGCATCTGTAATACTCATTTCAATTAGCCAATTCCGGCCCGTCGCACCAAAATCTCCCGGCGCCGTCATAATGTGCACGAAACCGAAAGTTTGGCTTCTCCCAAGGCACCGCGCCCTCGACATACAGAGATGCAAGCTCCCCCACAAAAAACGGCGTCACCTGCTCCTCCAAGGCGAGAGCCAAAGCCACGTCACAGTAAACCTCGCCAGACTCCCCAAAAGAAAACATGGTGATGTCCCCCAGCGCAAGACCCTGAATCCCCATGCCCTCATAAGCCGTACCCGAGAGATCATGTTCCTCGCTGTCCTCCCCCGCGTCGATCCGCAGCACACCGTTCTCATAGGTCAAAGACACCTCATCGCAAAACTGCAGCACCTCCTCATAGGGCATGGTATAGAGGGTGTCAAAGGACTCCTCCACCGAGTCAAAGACCGAGAAATCCGTAATCGCCACTCCCGTGCCGGAACCCACATAGCAGATCATGCCGATCTCCTGCGTCCCGTCTCCGTCATAATCGTATGCGGCAAACTCTGGCATAACTGCCCTCGGCGTCAAAAAGCCTTTGGAAAAGATGCGGCGCTGTCCCTGATATTCCAATATGATCATCTCTCCGCCATAAATCTCCCCATAGATTCTCGCGGACACCTCCGGCAGCTCCCCCAAGAGAATCAATGTCCTCTGCCACCAGTCCACGTTGTTATCTATCTGATCCGATGTTTTGGCATTGGCAAAGTCCTCCTCTGTGAGCGCATCATACCACGCGGCTGCCTCCTGCCGTTTCTGTTCCTCCAGCTCGGCCCAATATGCCTCCCAGTCCGTGGAGGCTTCCTCCGAAGACTTCTCTACAGAGGCGTCCGTATTCCCCAGAACCGTCTCCTCCGACACAGTCTCCTGACCATTCGCTTCGGCATCCAGCTGCTCATTTTTCAGGGCACATCCCGCAAGCAGCCCCGCCACAAGCATACCTAAGAAAAAGAGATGCAACTGTTTCCCTCCCATGAAACGCTTCATACTTCATGCCTCCCCAATGACAGCAGACTCTTCAAACTAAGTCAAACATGTCCAACTGTCCGTCTTTCCATGACTTTTGTTCCGCCTGTTTGATCACATCCTGCTCCGACACCTCCCCGATCAGGAGGGGAGAGGATGAATTGTGCATTTTTCTGTTCCTTGCGACCGTCTCCCTGTCATAATTGGCATAACAGTACAGGCAGCCGTGTCCACAAGTGTTATACGCCCCGATATCCGCCCCCAGCAGACAGGAGCATTCATCTCGCGCCGCTTTCTTTCTCGGCACATCCAATTTGCAGTCCAACGCTCTCTCCAGCACGGCTTTGGACAGACAGCCGCCCGCATCCACATTGTCCCGTACAAGCCTCACATTCTCACAACACAAGTGAATCTGCAGACCATTCTCTTTTGCGATTTGGGAGAATGATGAAATCAGCGTTTCCTGTTCCGTGGCCGCAACGCTCTGTATTCCCTGGAAATTCCGCTTTGTCTTTTCATACAGATCAATAAAGCTCACTACGCACTGATCAGTATATCCCGAGAGCGCCTCCGCCATCCGGCCAAACTGTTCTATATGGTAGGCGATCGAATACCGATCCGTAATCAAAACCGGGTCATACCGCCAGCTCATCCTTCCGCTGCCAATCAATTCTGCGAGCCGGCGAAAGGAGTCTATGACCTGATCCTTGGGCGGCACATAGGGTTCAATGTCCTCCCCGTAGGGCGTGATTGTCACAAACCAGAACGTATCATAATCCGCCAACAGCGAGATCCGATCCAACATGGGGCGAGGATTTTTGGTACAGAACACTATGACATCGATTACCTCCGGATTCAGCAGATACCGGGTGATCCGGGACGGGTCATAGGGATTGCGTGAAAGCACATACCCCGCCTTGATACGGTTATAGAACCAATCGCTGTAATACGCGGGGATATCCGTCCTGCTGCCTGTATTCAGAATCATCTTGTCACCCCCTTGTCAAATTCATTGTACCAATATGTACGCACAATAGCAATACGTTTTCAATATCTAAACATTCACATCAAATTTATGATAATAGGCATCTTCTAATTTTTCCGCTTTCTTCTCCTTTGCTTTTTCTTCTTCCTCTTTCTTTTCTTTCTGTTTCTCCAGCCGCTCATCCATATTCTTCTTCATTCTCTCTGCATTGGTCATACCTGTTTCCGTCACTGAATATACGGTACTCTGTATGCTGCCGTCCTTGTTGATCATCCACGTCTGCTGATAATAGGTTACTGTTCCACCCAAAGCCTTGTTTTGTGCCGAAAGCTGTTCATATCCCTGCTTTTCCAGTTCGGGTATTCTTTTCAGAAAATCTTCCAGTTCCTTTGCTTTTGCAGCGTTGCCCGAACACTTTTTCAAATACTCACCGGATATTGTCACGTTTCCATTTGACATACAATCATAATTCTTCTGCAAATAAGAATAGTAGTCTGATACGCTGTCCGTCCCTGCTTTCTTCATGTTCCCTGTCTGCGCAGATGTCGTAGCTTTCGTTCCTGCTTCCTTTGCCGCCTCATTTTTTTGTGCTGCATATGTACTCTCATACGCACTGTTGTAGTTGTTTCCAATTCCTTTAATTGCCATAATTTTGTCCTCCTTGATAAAATTTATATTTTTGTTATTGCTCTATGCCTCTTTCATTTTTCATCATCACAGAAAGGATAAATACCCTGCCGTCTATCTTATAATCCATTGTGCCTTGATATTTCTCTGCCGTATTTTTGATGTTTGCAAGCCCTATGCCGTGACCTTTTTTGTCCTCTTTATCCGTTTCGGGAAGCCCCGCCTGGCGCTTTTGTTTCAGTGTCCCGTCAAAGCTGTTTTCTATCTTGAAGATCAACAGTTTATCTTTTTGGAAAGACGATAACCGGATAAAGGTATTCGCTTCCGGTTCTTTTTCCTTTAGCTTTCGGCACGCTTCCATTGCATTGTCTAAAGCATTGCCTAAGATGACACCTATATCATAACTCTGAATAGCCAGATCGCAGGGAAGAAGAAATTTCTTTACATCCATCTGCAAGTCAGGGACAAGGCGTAGCGCTTCATGGTATTTCATGTTGAGCAGCGTGTCAATCACACTGTTTCCCGTCTTAAAACGGAAGTCAAGACTGTCAAAAGTCTGGTTCAGTTCCGACAGGTAAGCTTGCAGTTCTTCATTTTCACTTTCCCCCTTTTCAGCGGCAAGCCGCAGGACAACAGAAAGCGTATTCTTCATATCGTGTTTCATGCTTCGTATGCCGGAATAGATACGCTCCATTTCCTCCATATGCTCCTGCATACTCCCTATCTGTTTTTCCAGTATAATCCTGTTGCTCCGCTCCCTGTTCAGATAAACCGTATCATGAAACAGCTTTACCCCGTACAGGATCGACAGCAGCGACAAAAGCAGGATTGCGGGGAGGATTACCAATAACAGCGGGTATTTATCATACACCGTTTCCACAGTATTTCCTTCCACCGTATACATGATTGTGCGGAGCAGCGCACATAGCAGCAGGCTTACCACAGCCGGGGGAAGGATAGATAACAGTTCTGTCCTCTGGATAGCATAGTCTTTTTCCTGATAATTGCGCACAATCCCTTTCAGTGACAGGTATAACAGCAGAACCAGAGCGGCTTCCGTAAGAAACTGATTTCCAATTACACTGGCGTTAATTACTGTTTCAAAGGTTTTTTCAGAAGTGATAAGCCCTTTCCCCACACACCAATTCCATATCATAAGCAGTTTATTTCCTGTTTTATCAAACAGGATAACCGCCACAAAAGCACTAATATCAGCGATTGCACAGAACGCAGCCACAAGAAAAACCGTAACCGTATGGAACGCCTTGTAAAAACACATTGCTATGACAGCCAAAACACAGAGGGAGAATACCGTTTTCCAAACCGCCTTTACACTTTCACATCCTATTGAGGGAAACCAATAAATTCCTAGCTGCAACAGACCATACACAGCCATTACATAAAACTTATGAAAACGGCTTTTTGTCCTGCTCTTCAAAAAGCTGCCTAAAAAATATTGCAGGCAGTACCCTTGAAGCAGTACGGAAACCGTAAAAATCAAATTTATCAGACTATACACAGGAAGCCCCTCCATTCTGCAAGTACCACATATACGCCTTTACAAATTCGCTGTATTTTTTCTTTGTCAAATAGACGGTATTTCCGCCCGTAAGCGTTATACAGTCGCTTTTGTATTCTGTGATATGCGCCATATTCACAAGATACCCCCGATGACAGCGGTAGAAAGTCCTGCCAAGCTGCGCTTCCAATTCGCCAAGTGCGCCATAAGCTTCAATGACTTCCTGCGTGGTATGAATTTCCACTTTCCTTGACACGCTTTCGATATACAGAATATTGTCTGCATCTATGGTAATCCCCTTGTTCCTTGTATTGATAAAAAGCTGCTTTTTCCGGCGCATTTTCCGCAGCCCGGCTTCCCTTAACGCCTGTTCAAAAACTTCCTTGAATTTCTGTTCTGTGACAGGCTTTAACAGATAATGGAACACATATAGGTCAAGGGCTTCAAATACATATTCCTTTATGCCCGTGATGAATATCAAAATAGTGTCTGCGTTCTTTTCCCTTACTTTCTTTGCAGCATCAATTCCATTCATACCGTCCATTTGTATATCAAGAAAAATAATGTCAAACGGTTTTGCTGCGGCAAGAAATTCTTCCCCGGACGAAAAACAATCCACATTACAGTCTTGCTTCTGATTTTCTATCATTTCACGGATATGTCCCTGGATTATTTTTTCATCATCAACAACTGCTATATCCAAATTCCTCACCCCTAGTCTGCTATGTCTCTATTTAGTTTATCGGTTAAAATTTTGTACTTTTTTGTGAAATGTAGCGAAAGGCGGTTTGAAATGTAGTGAAAGAAATAACTTCAGTTGAGAGCGTTTGCGGAAGGATTCGAACCTTCGGTGCGTTGCCGCACACCACCTTAGCAGGGTGGCACCATAAGCCTCTCGGACACGCAAACGGAAAGTGGATGGGGCAGGACTCGAACCTGCGGTGTTTCTTTGTGACGGATTTACAGTCCGCTGCCCTCGCCGCTAGGCATACCCATCCATGGGGTGACCAAGGAAATCGGTCTCCGCTCCGCTTCGGTCGGCGCAGAACAGATGTCCACTGGACATCTTGCGCCCTCGTAAGCAGAGCCACGTATCTGCAAAGCGAACTGCGTTCGCTTTATTACCACTATCCTATGGCCACAGTAGCTCCTGCGGGACTTGAACCCGACATTTCCGGCTTGAGAGGCCGACGTCCTGACCTTTAGACCAAGGAGCCATATGATGATCCCCACGGGACTTGAACCCTGCATTTCCGGCTTGAAAGGCCGGTGTCCTAACCTTTAGACTAGGGGATCTTATTGCAGGCATTTCCCAGCCTGCAATTTCTTTATTGTTTTGTTTTCTTATCTTCCATTCATGCGCTGATCTGTGCCTGCGCAGCTGTATCAGTTACCAGAATATCATCCAGACGCACCTGCAGAACCGCTGCAAGCACCACCAGATTATCTATAGTCGGCAGGGCAACCCCTTGCTGCCACTTGTATATGGCCTGCGGCGTGGCAAAACCGAAAATATCCTGCAGATCCCTTACCGACAATCCCGCCTGCTTCCGCAGCCTGCCTATGTTCTGTCCTGTCCTTATTATATCTATCACTGGTAAATTCACCATGATCCTCACCTCCTGCTATTTGAAATAAAAATACCGCCAATCTTTAAGAGATTTACTCATCTTAAGATAAGCGGTACATGAAATCCATGTTCTATTTCCGGCAGCCTCCTAAAAGACCTACCACCGGACATCACACAGTTTTTCGCCTTTTTCTTATCTTGCATGAGCGCATCTTAACCAGACTCTGTTCTTTTTCTTTACTAAACAGTGTCTCATAATGTTCGCTATGCAGATAATAAACAACCAAAGTTGTTGCAAATGAATTTGTTGCGAATCCATTCGCAGCGAAATTAACTGTTGCCATGATCATTTCCTTTCTGGACTCATTCAGTCCGCTTTCTTTTCTAACTGTAACCACTATAACACCAATTTTCCGTTTTGTCATTATACTGGTAATATAATCTGGCCACTGATACAAAATTTTATTTGGCTGTTTCCACACAGGCTTCTATAATCTGTGGAAAGGAATCCTCATCTCCCACTCTGTCTATATGTCCCATACTAAATCCGTTTCCATTGTCCCAAATAAAACAAGTTGCATTGATTTCATTCGCTTTCTCAATCACATGCGTATACCACTTGATGCGTTCCGCCGTGTTATCCTTGTCATCACATGCAAACTCTCCAACGATCAGCGGCACATTTTCGGCAGCAAATCTTTCTGACAGCCTCAAAAAGACTTCATCAATCTGTTGCTCCACATAATCCGTGTATTCCTTAAGCGGAGTTGTCCAAGTAACGCCCTCGTCCGTAATAAATTCATAGGGCAAATAAAAGTGAATCTCCGCAAGCAGATGCCCCTGTACGCTGTCCTCCGGCAGCCTGAATCCGTCGAGGACGGAACCGGTCGTGGCTGCTGCATAAGTACAGCAGATCAGATTTCTTTCTGCATTATTCCCCCCTGTACTGCGGACAGTATCCACAAACAATTGATTATACC
This sequence comes from uncultured Lachnospiraceae bacterium, assembly GCA_947175035.1. Taxonomy (GTDB): domain Bacteria; phylum Bacillota; class Clostridia; order Lachnospirales; family Lachnospiraceae; genus Acetatifactor. The sequence continues at coordinate 18,721 of CAMWLG010000056.1, forward strand.
AATTGATTACCTCTACAGCTTCGGCATTCGGATTACTCCATTCAGCATTCTCGTCCAACATCTCGTTGAAGCCTTCAAACAAAAGCAAGTCCGGGTAATCTCTAAATTCTGCGGAAATCTGTTCCCATAGCTTTTTAAAAACCTGACTGTTTTCGTCATAATTCGCCTTTGAGGCGCGCAGCCACCCATCAGAGCCGGTATCATGATGAATGTTAATGATACAATACAGGTCAGCCTCCATCGCCCAATCAACGATTTCCTTTACCCGCGCCATCCACTTAGCGTCAATATTTCCCTCTTCATCAAAATGATAGTTCCACGTAATGGGGATCCTGACCGAATCAAATCCCGAAGACTTAAGTTTCTGCATCAGAGTGGGCGGGGTTACCGGATTGCCCCATGCAGTTTCAAAACTCTCAACGTTTCCCTCTGTGTATTGCATAATCCAGCTTCCCGTGGCATCCAGCGAATTCCCCAGATTCCACCCTATCCGCATATTCTGCACTGCACTGTCTGCCATTTCATGCCCATCCGCTTGCAGGTCGGTATCCTGCCCTGCTGTCTCTATTTCTCTTTGCTCTGCTGCCTCTGTTTCCCTTTCAGAACCGCTCGATTCCACATACTCCCGATCGGTTCCATTGACTCCTCCCGTTTGGCCTGTTTCCATGATCCCACATCCTGACATTTCAAGCCCTATCACACAAACAAGCACCAACGCAATCACTTTCTTGAACACTTTATCCATAAAATTGCTCCCTTTGTTTTCTTAAAACAGATAATTTCATTCTACCACAAAATTCACAGTCCTGAGAATTTTATTTTAGTTTGATTTTCTACACCAAAAATTATATAATTACCCAAAAAGTGATTCTATTGGTGTAGACAGCATATCTGCACAGGAGGATTCGGAGAATGATAAAGAGCTTATATAGAAAATGGATTGTGTGGGCTGTGATGATTTTTGGGTGTTTTACGGTCGCAGCATGTGGAAAACAGACAGATACAGAGAGTATAGAAGCAACAGAGACAGAAATATCGAAAATGACAGAAAGCACAGACGACACATCGTCATTCACATCGGAAAAAGCAACAGAGGCGGAAGCAGAACGGGAAAACACAGATGTGATTACAGTGCATACAACGGAGATAACGTATTCTGATAAGGAGATTCCTGTTCAATATTCAGAGGATTTGACACTGCTTGACCATATGGAGCAGGCAGGTAGCAGTTATGCATATCGGGATGGCAAGGTATATTACCGTCAGTATCACAAAGATTCTTTTGAGGAAGGCGCGGTATATGCATATTATGAGCCTTCAATTTCAGGGACGGATAAGGAAATTGTGTGTGTTGATGCAGACGGTGAGAAGGCTGTGCTTTTTTCTGATAGGGGATATGGCAATATATATCTGATTGGGGAACGGTTTTATATGACGGAGATGACAGAGGATAATACGGTCATCTATTCCGTGGATATGCAGGGACAGAATCGGATTGACCATGGTTGTGGAATCATTCAAGCTGTGGATACGGACAAAGGTGTTCTTATCGTCGAAACCAGAATTCTGCTGGAATCATGGGAAACTACATATAGCGTCCTGAACTGCAAGAGTGGTGAAATGATATCATTAAATATTGATGGATATGCGTCTCTATGGTTTAAGGCTTACCACGACGGATGGTGCTATTTTGAGGCATGTCGGGAGAAATCGGATCAAATATATAGAGTAGTTGCAGTATCATTGGAGGGAGAACAGAGGGAAATTATTGCACTGGCACCGGATAATAGCGAGGAATATCTGACTTACAGTGAGTCTATTTGTGAGATGAAGGTTGTCAGAGACAGGATTTATCTTGTTTTTGGCGGTTATGCCGGAAGCGGTAGTTACTTTCAGGGTGGAACACTCATCACAATAAAACTGGATGGTTCGGACTATCGGGCAGTAGAACTTTCATTTAATGCCGATGTTTTTTGCGTTTGTTATGATGATGACATGCCATATGTGTATTTTTATTATGATTACATAGAGGAGGAGAAAAACTACTATACAAGTGTATGGGATGTGGAGGCAGACACAGTCTTTTTGTCTGATTTTCCAGAGCAGCTTCTTTGGGCACAGCTGGGCGCATCGCAATATGAGGACTATAAGAATGCCAGAGTCTTTTGTGTTTGGCATGATGCAAAATACAATGTTTATGCGCTGCCGGACGATTCCAGCAGAATTGTCCAAGTTGTCACGCAGATTGATGATATCATACAAAGAGATGATGATGACGAATATAATATTAACTATAAACACTTTTACTATGCAGATGGCTTTCTGTATTTTCAAGTCGAATATAATATCTATAGCAAAGAATATTCTCTCGGCTGGCGTGATGGATATATCAGGTTTCAGACAGATGTCTATCGCATGAAACCAGATGAGAATTTATTAGAGTTGTTGTATTCGTTTTAGAGAGACAAGAGAAACACTTAATATCCCGTTATTTCGTAAGCAATATATTCATGGCTGAAATGATAACCCAACTTTTCAGCTAATGCCACTGACCACCTATTCTGCGCGTCCCAGCTCGGATATAATCCTTTCGCCAAACACTCCAGTATAAGCTTTGCTCCACACGCATATGCCAGACCTCTTCTTCTGTGGTCTTCCCGCGTGTCAATTTCTATCTCAATACCTTCCTTGTATCTGCTGTAAGACGAAGCACCGGCTACCAATTCTTCATCTTTAAAAACAACAACACCCAATCCCAGCTTTTGATAGGTATCATAATCCTTAAATTGAGATACCAAGTCATATGCCCATCTGTTGTTCCGGCACAAATCATATTCACACTCTTCTAACAGCTTCAATTCATAGCCTTCCGGCAATTTCAAAACAGCCTGCTCTAACTTGCGCAGATCAAAAATATCCTTTTCCTTTTTGATTGCATACCTTGTGACTTTCTTTGCTTGATTTCCATAGCATTTTTCAATCAATTCGGCCCATTCCTCGTTCTGCGGAACCATAATCATAAAATCCTGCCGGCAGCTTTCAGGTTTGAATCTAACCAATTTCTCACTAGGTTTTCCTGCATAAAAAGCGAAGTCTCCCAAGATAGCCATTGCCGAATCTTCTGCGTCATCAGTGTGGATCTCTCCCATTACGCCCTGTAAGCAAGACCATATGATTGTCTCACTCCAATTCCCGAAGATATCTTTATCTGTTTTCATACTTATCTCGCGCTTCTAATTTCATTTTGTCCCACATATAACAAATCTTCCACATTACGAAGTTGCGTTCAATTTCTATTTTCCCCAGCACTTCCTCATCCAACTGAATTTTCCATTCCTTTTTGCTTATCTGTTTTACTTCCACTTCTTCTAATTGATATGGTTCACAAATGAATTTATTGTCTATAATAATTTTACATAAAATTGTGTCGTCAATATCTTTTTTCGTATAATAGGTTATGTATATCGTATCATCATCTCTTTGGCTTGCACCAGCTTCCACATATTCCTTATTTCCATGTGTCAAACTTGTAAAATAAATTATTTTATCCAATGTGGAATCCATGCCACAGGCTGCTCCCATGATCAAACACAAAATTCCAAAGATAATCGTCCAAAAAAGATATATACCATAATATGCGATTTTACTCTTTATACGCACTTCATCTCTATGCCGTCCAAAGCATATGAGATGCGTGATCTGTCTCGGATAAAATAGAATGAAAAAGATAGAGAAAATCTTGTATAAAATACTTAAGTCAGATTTCATCATTTTCCTCCACACAAGTACAACCACTTTATGATATCTCTTTATCCGCCTTCTTTTTAATATGGTTTCCAATAATCTCTGACACATCACTAATCGTGATAAAAGCACTGGCATCTACCTCTTTGATCAGATGCTTCAGCTCATAGATCTCAAGTCGGTTCAGTACGCAGTAGAGAACCACCTTTTTCCCGCTGATCAGGCCCTCGCCCTCCAACATCGTCACGGTGCGTCCCATCTTCTTATAGATCTCATCCGCGATCTTGCGTCCCTCATTCGTGATTATCATGGCGGCTTTTGCCTGCTCCACGCCTGTCTCTACAAAATCAATCACTTTCGACGTGATAAAATACGTCAGCAGACTGTACATGGCCCGGTCAAATCCAAACAGAAAACCTGCGGTCGTATAGATCATGATATTGATGAAAAGAACCGTCTGTCCCACCGGAAGATTAAAACGCCGGTTCAGAAAGATTGCCACCGTCTCCGTTCCGTCAAGGCAGCCGCCGGAGCGAATGACAAGCCCCACGCCTACTCCCAGAAACACTCCTCCGAAACAGACGGCCAGCAGATAATCCTGTGTCATATTCGTAAGCGGCGCAAATATTCCCAGACAAATCGAAAACGTCACCATGGAAACCGCAGATTTGGCAATAAATTTGGCCCCCAGCTTCCGCATACCAACAATCAGGAACGGAGCGTTGAGTACCAGAGTCAATATCCCCAGAGGAATCTTACTAAGATTATTGATCATAATCGAGATTCCCACAATCCCTCCATCCAGAATCGTACATGGAACCAGAAATTCTTCAATGGAAAAGGCAGCAATCATCGCACCTGCCACCAACACCACATAACTGAAAATTTCCTTCATATGTTCTTTCGAATTTGCAACATTTCCTGACATATACATTACCTCCGATATTATCTTATCAATGAACCCCATACCTGTCAAACGAAATTCGTTATGCAGATTTTCATTCATTCAGCATTTCTGACAAATTTATGCTGCCATATTATCTGAATTATGCTAGAATATGGGAGGAACACGGAAAACAGAATCGAAAGGTCATCTATGAACTATACAATACGAGAAATGCAAGCGCAGGATTATCCGTTACTGGATCAATTTCTATATGAAGCAATTTTTATTCCGGAGGGCGTTGACCCTCCGCCCAAATCCATCATCACATCTCCCGAATTACAGGTTTATGTCAAGCGTTTCGGAGAATTAAAAGATGATCGGGGATTAGTTGCGGAAGTTGACGGTAAGATTGTTGGTGCTGTTTGGGTTCGTATTATGAATGATTACGGGCATATAGACGATGAGACACCCTCTTTGGCGATTTCTCTTTATAAAGAATATCGTGGCTTCGGCATTGGAACAGCCATGATGAAAGAAATTCTTGCCCTGCTTAAAACACAGGGAT